>NZ_AYTW01000058.1 GCF_002752635.1 Mesotoga sp. Brook.08.105.5.1 | reverse complement strand
GATTGAACATCTCGTCGTCAAGGATTGTAGGAATAATGTAAACGCCTCGTTCCGATCTTTCGAGAAAACCTTTGTCTACCAGGACTCTCAAATAATGACGATTTATCCCCGCTTTTGTGACTTGCCTCGATGTGACTATACCGTTGTTCTTACGTGCGATGTCTAGAATCTGTTCAGCATAAGACATGTATCACCTCTCACAAGAGAACAAATATCATTTGCGCATACAATTGTATCGTTTATGTGCATGACTGTCAGACTACCATTGAAAATAGGGACTCCATTTTATCAAGAGCGAAAGAGCGGTTCCGGCGCGTTGCGCCCAAGTTTTTCGTTCCGACGCTGCGCGTCCAGGTTCTTCGTCTCCTAGGGGTAGGACCGGGTCTAGGGTATGGTGAGGGTGAGATCCCGTACAGAACCACTACGGGATGACTAAGTGAGTGGGTTCCAGGGAAGGCTATGCGTGTTGGCACTCCTTCACGTCATCCTCGTGCTACTGGCCAGGATCTAGATCTTTGAAACAGTTGCAAGTTGTAAGAGCAAAACCCGATAAACTTTATAAGTCTCTTGAAACGCGCTCTTCTCGGTGGACGGCGGACCGTTGACGGACAACGTTGTCTTCGTCAGCGATCAGCGGGTCCTCGTTCTTAAGCGTGCAGCGGCTCTTCAGGGCGAGATCCCGTGCAGGTGCATCACGGGATGACCGAAGAGGCGCTCATCAGGTCAGCCTCAAGGGATGACACTCCTTCACGTCATCCTGACAATGCTGGTGAGTAGCCCAGGGGGATTTCACCCCCAGGCTCTCTCAGAACCGGACTTGAACCTCTCGATTCATCCGGCTCCCATTATCCAGCCGAATAGAATATCCCCATTGTCCAGTGTACAAATAGATGAGGCTCTCTGCGAGCAAGAGCTTCTAGCCATTTACCCGCTTTTGTACGACCTCTCCTTTTCTTGTACTTGTTTCTTACCCACTGAACTAAGGCTTTGTTTAGCCGACTCAGTACTGTATACATTTCAAATTTGCGAAAGTGTCCGTAGTAGTTTATCCAACCTCTTATTACCGGGTTGATCCTTTCTGAGAGTTCTTCAATACTCAGGTATGACTTGGTTTGAAGTCTCATTC
>NZ_AYTW01000057.1 GCF_002752635.1 Mesotoga sp. Brook.08.105.5.1 | reverse complement strand
GGGAGCTCCATTTCCTTCCTCTTTTGTATCTCTTCGAGTGACTGAACTAACTCGTCTGCATTTACTGAATCATCTCCTTCCGTTTCACTATGAAACGATCTTAGCACAGATTAGTTCCCAGATAAAACTCTATGCCTTAGGGGACTCCATTATTCGCATTCAATTAACGTGACAATGATGATAAGTTAGTCACCTTCTGTGGCAAGCAAAGGCAATCAAGAAAGAGAGTATTGAGAGGTTCACTAAACTCACGAGAGGAGAGAGGGAAGCCAGTCTGCTGGCGCAGGCCAGTCGCACTGCGTGCGGCCAGTCTTGCCTCCGGCGAGGCCAGTTCCGGCTGCGCCGGGAAAAGATCCGCTTTATTAGAAAACGCTGTACGCTGTGAAGAGTCATCCTTAGTCCTTCGTCCCAGATCATGGACCCGTCCTTGGGAAGAGCCTGAGGTCAGAGGCAAGAGGTCGGAAGAGCGAAGAGTTCTTGATTTTCTTACCTCAAGCCTCTTTCCCCTTACCTCTGATCGGCCTCGTCGTCGTCGATTGCCCAAGAACGAAGAACAGATACTTGCTCTGGAACGAAGAACCGATTATCCTCGGAGAACCGTTCAACGGCGAACCATGTTTTAAAGCGTTAAACGGTCCTCTGCTATTAAGCGTACAGCGGAACTTCTGGCGTATAGCGCATCTTCAGGGCGATATTCCGTGCAGGTACCCTGAACAGTAGCATTTCAGGGCAGGCTCTGCGGGATGACTGTCTTTTCTTACTTCACGTCATCCTCGTGGTTCAGGCCAGGATCTCGATCTTGAATCAAGAACGATGGAGCGAGAAGACGCTTTGAGTCTGAGATGAAGCTTCGCTTCGAGAGAAACCCTTTTCGAGACTTCTACAAACAATGAGAGAAAGCAGATCCCGTGCAGGTGCATCACGGGATGACCAGGTAAGTGGATTTAAGGGAAGGTTCTACGTGGATGACAGTCTTTTCTTGCTTTTCGTCATTCTGACGAAGGTCCTGGTCAGAATCTCGATCTTTGAAACAGTTGCAAGTGGCGAGTTGCGAGTTGAATAAGAAAATGGTTGTCCGTTATCGGTTCACCGTTCTCCGACAAGAATGAAAAGAGCGGTAAAGGCGTGACTAGGGTCTTGGCTTTTCACAGCGTACAACGGGTTTTCTGCTCTTAAGCGTCCAGCGGATTTTCTGGCGCAGCGACCGTCTCTATCAGCTCTTTATCGATGCTTCTTATTGGTCTCGCAAGGCAGAAACTGGTCTGTGCGAACAGACAGGCTTCAAAATCGCCTCCTGCGAAGGCAGCCTTGCGTCCCCGGATGCTTCTCCGTGCATTGCGACCTGGCGAAGCCAGCCTTGCGTCCGCCGATGTTCTTTCGGCGCCTTGCGTCTTATTCCGCTCTTTCTGACTCGGAACCTGCCCCCCAACCCCGGCTTTTTGCTTTTTCTTACAATTTGCATCACTGGAACTTGCAACTGAGCTTTTAGAAGCGATCAGCGAATTCTAAGAACGAAGAACAGATACTTGCTCTGGAACGAATAACGTTTTCCTCGGAGAACCGTTCAACGGCGAACCCAGTCTGTTTTGGTAGGGTCAAGAAATGGCGCGGT
>NZ_AYTW01000056.1 GCF_002752635.1 Mesotoga sp. Brook.08.105.5.1 | reverse complement strand
GTAAATGGCTAGAAGCTCTTGCTCACAGAGAGCCTCATCTATTTGTACACTGGACAATGGGGATATTCTATATGGCTGGATAATGGGAGCCGGATGAATCGAGAGGTTCAAGTCCGGTTCTGAGAGAGCCTGGGGGTGAAATCCCCCTGGGCTACTCACCGGTTGCGGGTTGGTAAGAGCAAGATATCAGTTGCAAGTTGTGAGTTCCAAGTTGTAGGTTAACGACCCGAAAGCAAAAATATACAGCCCGTCATGCTGAACTTGTTTCAGCATCTCGGTATTGAGAGCCGCAGTGTGCTGTGAGAAGCGGTTACCGTTGACTGTCCCAGATTATGGACCCGTTCAACGATAAGATCAAAGACCAGATCCTGATCAAGAGCACATCAGGATGGCAAATTGAGTTGGTTCAAACAAGTTGATATTCTTCCGCCGGGTGATTGCTGTCTTCTCTTCCTTAAGCTCCTGGTAGAAAAGTTGTCAGTTCCAAGATCCAAGTTGTAAGGAAAGGGAAAAACGAGGCTAGGGGTTGCGGGTCGGACAGAGCAAAGAAAGCGGTTCGCCGTTCTTTGATAAGAACAGTTGTCAGTTCCAAGATCCAAGTTGCAAAGTTGGAAGAACGGGTAGTCAGTTCTCGGTTCACCGTTCTCCGAGAGGAGCATAGGGACATCGGTTCCAAGCGCAAGAATGGCTGGACGACACTAAGAGCCTCTCGCTCCGTTCGGCGATCAGAGTTTCGTTTAGAATCATAGAGGAAAGAAAAAAGACGCTCTGAAAGCGTCTTCAATTATAATTCTACCACGAGAAATTGTTAAAGTCAACCCGTCTTGCTGTTGACGAAAGGTTAAGAAATCTCGCCAGGGAATCTGCAATCCCTTTGGTTTTGTCGATTGGAATCTATTATTCACGTATAGACAGCAGGAATCACTTCAATGAGTAGTCATCTATCGGATGAATCCAGAAACTCATCCAGCCGGTTCAACCCTTCAGCGAAGCTCTTTCGCCCGAATCCCATTCTGAAGTAGCCGCCTTCGTAATCATACATCGATCCGGGAAGAAGCAGAACTCCGGAATTATCAAGGAGCTCGGAGCAGAAGCGATCAACGTCTCCTCCAACGAACTGTATAAAAGCTATGGGTCCTGCTTTCGGTCTCGAAACTCTGAATACCGATGAGTGCTTCTCGAAGAAGAGGGCAGCTCGATCCCAGTTCTCAACAACTATCGCTCTGTTCCTTTTTAGGATCTTATCTCCTACACACAGCGCCTTCCAGGCAAGATACTCCGAGGGAGCGCTGTTGCAGATCGTGGTGTAGTGTTTGAATCTAGTCATTGATTTCAGGACGCTTTTGTTGTGAGATACAACCCAGCCGATCCTCAAGCCGGCCAACCCGTATGATTTCGACATCACACCCAGCGCCAGAGAGTTGTCGGAAATATCTGCAAAGGACTTCTGCTTTTCTATAGATTGATCAAGCTCAAGCCCTCTGTAGACCTCATCGGAAAAAACGAAAATTCCCCTTTCTTCGGTAAAGAAAGCGATCTTCATCAGGTCTCTGTTAGAAACAAGGTACCCGGTTGGGTTATTAGGATTGTTTATCACTAGTAATTTAGTCTCTGGGCGAACAAGATCATTCAGTTCATCCACATCAAAGCTCCATTCTTCCCCGCTTCTTCTCAGTTCCCAGCGGGTCACTTCACATCCGATTGCGTTGGCAACTTCGTAAAGTGACTGATAAACCGGAAACTGGCAGATCACATGGTCGCCTTTCTGAAGAAAAACATTCATGAAGTTGAAGATCGCCTCTTCCGCGCCTGAGTGAACTATAACCTCTTCCATTTCGACGGTCGAGTAAAGCCCTGCAATTTGCGTCCTCAAATCGCGATTGCCGGGAACTTCTGTGTAGCCAAGCCACGTATCCATGAACTTCGAGGGGGGTTCCCCGTTCATTTTCAGCAACTCGCCGATCGTCATGGCTTCACAGTCAGACTGGGCAAGAAGGTAGGGTGCGTCGAACTCGTGCTTCTCAAAGTAAACTTCCAGTTTGAAATCATTTAGCTTCATTTTCTTCCTCCGCTGTCAGTGATACTCGATCTTACCAGACTACTTTCAAACTCGAGCCTGTGACTGGACGCAGACAACGAATCGTCAGGCTTCCAGGCCGTGTCTCATGCTATCTGGAATAGGCCTCACTGGGAAATTCGATCATGAATCTGTTGATGCCCTCTTCATGTTCGTAATCGAGCCTAAGATTGTGCGCACGCAAAATTGACAAGACCACTCTCAGGCCGAGACCATATCCCTGAGCCTGCACTCCCTTAACGGATTCATCAAGGCTCATGAAATCGACGGCTTTGCCCTTGTTGGAAACAGATAACAGAGAGAATTCCTCTTCACGGGTCAGTTTGATCTTTATAGAATCGTCCGTAGAATACTTGCAGGCATTGTCAAGAAGATTCATTACTACGTGCTCGATCATGTATCCGGAGGCACTGATCACTATATCGGGGAGGATCTGTATTTCAATCTCCTTGTCGGGATGAAGGATCATGATCTTCTCTGTAGTCTCCAGTACAAGTCGGGAGAGATCTATCTCTCTCTGCTCAATTGGTACGGTGATCTCTGTGCGAGACAGAAGCAGATACTCTTCAGAGAGTCTTATAAGCTTTTCCACTTCCTCAAGAGTTTCTCTCAAGGCTTCGCGCATACTCTCTTTTGAGGAACTGCCGGTCAAAGAGAGCTGAAGATGCGATTTCATTACTGCTAGGGGCGTTCTCAATTCGTGAGCGATTCTTGAAGAGAACTGCTTCGCATCGTTTATCAACTGCTCGATTCTGCTCAGCGCCTTATTGATTTCACTTTCAAGCTTTGAAACTTCGTCTCCACTCTTTCTGAGCGAAATTCTGGCATCCTTCAGCCCCGTTCTGCTGATCAGCTCCATTTGATTGCCGGCCTGTTCAAAAGGTCTTATCAGTTTTCTCGTGAATATTGTTCCAATGAGGCTTACGGCTAACAAGATGGATAACGAGGAAAAGACCACTGCTGCCAGAACAAACTTCAGATACTCCTCGGACTTTCCGAGATTGTAAAAAGTCACGAATCTCTCTTCGGTTCCTTCGATCAGCTCGACAGTCGCTCTATATCGATGGTCTCCTTTTGTGCCGATTCCTTCAGCTTTTTTGAACAGTTCCGGTTCAGCCCGAAAACTCGCTACCGGTTCATCTTCTATGTATATGGCGAATCCAAAGTCCTCATTTCCCGCAAGGTTCAGAAGTCTGTTTTCTTGATCTGCGAATTTGTAGGTGTTGACTATATCGTTATGAAATGACAGGAGCAGATTATCTATCCTGCGAAATTCGAGATTCCTCAGGACAAAAAAGACCGTAAGGCCTAGCGAAATCACCACGGTGCCGTAAGTTGCGAGGTAAAGGAGTGAGATCTTTCCCCTAACCGTCATCTGCAAAACCCCTGAATCTGTAACCCTTTCCCGGAACCGTTTCGATCACGTCATACATCCCAGCCGACTCAAGTTTCCTTCTAATGTAGTTAATATAAACATCAACAATATTGCTGCGCGGTTCAAAGCCTGTTTCCCAGATCTTGTCGGTTATCTCTTCTCTGGAGAAGACAGCTCCCGGGTTTCGGAAGAGCAGTGCGAAGATTGAAACCTCTCTCGAGGTCAAGTCCAGTCTTCCCTCGGAGCAGGTGAAGACTTCCTTTCTCGAATCGTAACGAAGAGGACCGTACTGAACTATCGATTCTATCTTCAGCTGATTTCGTCTTACAAGAGCCCTTACTCTGGCTTCCAGCTCACGCAGATCGAACGGTTTGGGAACGTAATCATCGGCTCCAATCTCAAGGCCTTCAATTCTGCTGTCGACTTCGCCCAGTGCGGTGATTATTATTATGGGGACATCGGACTTCATCTCTTCTCTCAGAAAGCGGCAGAATTCATAACCGTTCATGCCGGGCAGGAGAACATCGAGGACAATACAATCATAGCTGCGCTCAAGGGCAAGATCCAGTCCTTCTTCTGCATTCTGGGAGGCATCCACAAGAAATCCGGAACGCTCAAAAAAAGAGACGACATTATCGAGCAGTCTTTTCTCATCTTCAACTATCAAGAGTTTCATCGAGCATCAATTCTTTCCGTTTTCTTTGCCGGGAGGAGTGTCTGGCTGACCGGGATCATCGGGTTTGCCCGGATCGTCGGGCTTACCTGGATCATCGGGCCTGCCAGGATCATCGGGTTTGCCCGGTTCGTCGGGCTTGCCAGGCTTTTCCGAAGGAGTCAAATCCTCTTTCTCAACCAGGGACTTCTGCAGTCTCTCGCTTGCCTCTTCAAGCGCCTTCTCATTTGCCGTTACGCTTAACGTTGAAGCAAAACTGCTTGCTAACCTGTAGGACATCGTCTCAGTTATTACATGCCAGAAGTGACCGTTCTCTTCCTGTACCAGAAAGATACCGCGAACCTCCTCCCTTGACTGCAGAGAAACAAGAGAGAAGGCGTCAATTATCTTTACTTCTGATAAAATGCCGGCCTCGCTAGCTTCCGTTATTTCGGAAATCTCACCGTCTGAAGAGAGCGTGAATACTCTGGAGTCGGTCACAACCCTTACCAACCCTTCGGGAAGAACAAAGATAGCGAGAATCTCACCAGCAGCTATCCGCTGCACCTTCTGAATTAAGGTGATGCTGACTGATAGCTCAAAGTCCCCACCCCCAACCAGGTAACCAAGCAAAGACTGCTCGCTTTCAAGCACAGTACCAACCGAAAGTGCGGCTGAAAACACCAAAGCAATAGCGTAGGCGAGACAAATGATTCTCTTCATATGAGTTCCACCTTCACTTCCGCAAACCATCGACAGTGTTGAACGGATGAATCCCCTCGTGCTTTCCAGTTAATCAACCCAAACTCATTGAGGGCAGACCGAGACTTAACTATATGCTGCACCTATTTCTCAACCAAGACAATTGTACCAAGATCGACGTCTTTATCTACAACGGTAACTGAAAGGGACTGATATCTGGATTCGCTTTCATCGACCGAGAAACCTTCCTCCATGTAATTGTCGAAGAACTCCAGCCTATATTCTCCAGGACCAACCTTGCAGAATCTGAACTCGCCTTCCTCCCAAATCGGATTGTCTATATGGGTAAACGTCATAAGCGCCTCGCCATCAACTTCTGGAAACAGCGCTGCAAGGAGAGGCAACTGATCCGCAGAGGCAACTCCCGTTACATCGAAAAGGCTTCCGTGGCGCACATGGATTACAGGCGTCATGTGGACCTTGTCTTCGTGGCTTTTCTTCTCGCCTGAGATCTCGGCCTCACTGACGATGTCCTCCCACCGGCCGTTGATTTTCAGGGATTTCGACAAGTCAAAGTCCAGAACAACATTAGTCACAGAACCCTCGTCAATCTCGAGACCCAGATTGTTGATCTTCAATGATCCAGAGTTGACGGTTACTGGATAGACTATCTCATTGGCCGTCATAGTTGCCGCAGACACTTCTATCCGCAACTGGTTATATACACCGACGACTCCTGTAGTGTCGGGCAGTTCGAAAGTCGCTCCCACAAGAGTAAGAATGTCTACTTCAAATGGCTCGTCGACAATCACAAAAGGCTCGTATTCATCTGGAGGAACCTCCTCGGATCCATAGAGCTTTATGCTTTCAATCCTTACGATAAGAGAGTCAATCTCTTCGATAGGGATTACCGCATCGGTAAGAACAACTCTCACCGTTCCCCTGTCAGCCTCTGGCAAAGTAAGATCCACGCACCCAGAGAAGAAAAACGCGGAGAGCAAGACAATCAAGAATAGTAGCTTTCTCATTTTCTTTAACCTCCCTTCTTCGTTTGGTTATGAACCAAGCTTATCCCCTATGTAATTAAAGAGAGATTAAACCATCGCACACAGGAGCTGTCCGAGACTGGTCCTGATCAGAAGCTTTTACATTGCCAGCGTTGTTCCAGTCGACAACGGATGGCTATATTTGATATTGGTCAAATGCCACACCCTGTCGGTACGGGTCGGTGGGGAAGAGATAAGTTGAGGATAGGAATAGCTGGAGCACTCTTATATTATTTATTACGGGCCGTACTGGGTCCATCTCTTTGAAGAACTGGGAATAGAGGTAATTACAACGCAGAAGACCGACAAGAAGACGATTGACAGAGGGATCGGAGTCTCCGTTCCAGAGATCTGCGTTCCGATCAAGATATACAACAGTCACGTCCTCAGATTGGTCGATCAGGGCGTTGATTATGTATTTGTGCCCAGAATGGTTTCAGTTGAGAGGGCAAGTTCTTCTGCCCCAAGTTCATGGGACTACTCGACATGATAGAACATGGAATCCCGTCAGTCAGGTCGAAGTTGCTCACACTGGACATTCAAAGCAGTACTGAAGACATCACTTCACCAAAGTTGATTTATCCCATTGCCGGTAAACTTGGGGTCTCCAGAAGTGACGAGAATAGAGGCTTTTGTCGATCTTATTAGAAACTCTAAGCTCAAACGCATTGCCGCTAACAAGTGAAGCGATTTCTGTGGAGATTCTTGCTGGAGTAGATGTCGGTTCGGTGAGTACCAACATAGTGGCGCTTTCCGAAAGCGGCGATATAGTTTTCAAGTATTACGTCAGAACCAACGGCCAACCTATGGACGCCGTTAAGCTGGGTTTCGCGAAGCTTAGGGAGGAACTGAATGAGCCGCTTGTCATGGGAGTAGGAACTACCGGAAGTGGCAGACAGCTCGCAGGAGTCCTTCTAGGTGCCGATATCGTAAAGAACGAGATAACTGCTCACGGCGTCGCTGCCTCTAGGGAAATCGGAAATGTGAGGACGATCTTTGAGATAGGAGGCCAGGATTCGAAAATAATACCGATAAGAGAAGGTATGGTAACCGACTTTGCCATGAACACTGTATGTGCGGCAGGAACCGGTTCCTTCCTTGATCATCAGTCAGAAAGGCTCTGAGTCCCCATAGAGAGGTTTGGCGATCTCGCCCTTCAGGCTACGACAGAAGTTAGGATAGCAGGGCGATGCACAGTTTTTGCGGAGTCAGATATGATAGCGAAACAACAGTACGGTTTCTCTAAGTCCGACATTATATGGGGTTTGTGCAAAGCACTTGTCAGGAACTACATAAACAATCTCGGACGAGGTAAGAAACTTGAGCCGCCTTTTGTTTTTCAGGGCGGAGTGGCAGCTAACAAGGGAATAAAGAAGGCATTTGAAGAGGCAGTCGGCCACGAAAAGTAGTAGTTCCTGAGAACTACGAAGTCATGGGAGCCATTGGCGGCGCGATTCTTGCGCGCCAGGAGATCGAGAGAAAGTCCGAAGAGACGTCCTTCAAGGGTTTCGACTACTTGAATCTCGACTTCCGCCCTTCAAGTTTCATCTGCAACGGTTGTTCGAACAGCTGCGAATCAACGTGAAAGCCGACGGAGAAATAATAGCAGTTTGGGGCGACCGGTGCGGCAAATGGCAGGAGCAACTAAGAAGAAAGGAATGAGCCTCTACCACTTGAGAGGCTCCTTGTCGTTCCTTCTGAAATCTTCATAAATGAGCTATTCAGTTGAATTAGATCTCTCAATTATCTGTGCCAATCACAATTCTCGCAAAATGCTTACCAATCGATTTTGCAGAAGAGACAGGCACTAGTTTATGACCTTATCGCCGCTGCCATGTTCAGACCCAGTTCAACACACTTGTCGAGATCCTCTTGCGTTGGACAGCTTTTTGCTTCTATCACGGGTCCCACTTGATCGCACTTTGATCTCGAAGCGAACTGCTGAAGCTCTTTCAGGGCTCCGCCACTCCAGGTATAGGAACCGAAAACACCTATCTTGCGGTTCCTCATCATCCTGTTCTCTATCGCGCTAATCAGCTGCTTCATCGGAGGGAACAGCTCCATGTTGTAAGTGCAACTTCCCATTACCAGCCCTCTGAACCTCCAGATATCTCTGATAATGAAAGATATGTGCGTCGTCGATATGTTGTGAACCCTGATCTTGTCAACACCACCCTTAACAAGACCTGAAGAGACAGCTTCCATCATTTTCTGCGTATTACCGTACATTGAACCATAAACCAAAACGACTCCCTGTTCCGTTTCCTGCTTGCTCCAGCGATCATAAAGATCAATAATCCTGGAAGGGTTCCTTCTCCAAACTGGCCCATGAGTGGCGCAGATGATCTTTATATCTACACCCGATAGTCTCTCAAACGCCTTTTGAACCATAGAGCTGTATCTGCCGACAATGTTTGAGAAATATCTGAGAACTTCATCCTCAAAGAAATCTACATCAACTTCGTCGTCGAAAATCCCTCCGTTAAGTGCACCGAAACCTCCAAAGGCATCTCCGGAGAAGAGGGCTCCAGAGGATTCTTCATATGTCATCATGGTTTCTGGCCAGTGAACCATTGGTGTCATGTAGAACCGCAGAGTTTTTGAACCAATTTCGAGCTCCTCACCATCCTTGACTGCGATCAAATTATCTGTGACATCATAGAATGCATGGAGCATTTCTATCGTCTTTTCATTTCCGATCACCTTTAGGTCAGGAAAGGCCTCTCTCAAAACCTTAATCGAACCGGAGTGATCTGGCTCCATATGATTGACGACAAGATAATCAACTTTCTTCCCCTCAGGTAGCAGAGACTTGATCTTATCGAGAAAAGCAGAGAAGAATGCACCCTTCACTGTATCTATAAGGACGACCTTATCATCTATCAAGATATATGAGTTGTAGGACACTCCTCTTGGAAGCGGCCATAGCGCCTCGAAAAGATGAGTCTCAAAGTCATTCACTCCTATCCAGTGTATCCCTTCAGCAATTCTTACAGTATCACTCACTCAAAAAGCCTCCCTTCAGATTCATTATAGCAACACGGTTTTATCATGTCTTCTCGAAAAACAGATTATACGCCCTTTCTCAAGAAGCTCTCAAATAACGCTTTCCGGTGAAGTAAAGAAGCAATACTCCACTGAAGGATAGCACGACATTAGTTATGACAAAGTACGCTGTAGAGACCAACTCTATTCCAAGGGAATGCCTCATAAGTTCTGCCACATACTTTACGGGAAGAAACGCGGACACTATTCTCAGATAATCGGGCAAAAAGGAGAGAGGGAAATATATGCCAGCCAGAAAGACCATTAAAACCATCAGAATACTTGCAGCAGTTTCTGCCGTCTCTGGATTTCTGAAAATAAGCGTCAGAAAGAGTCCAAGTGCCATCATCCCCAAAGTGGAGGAGATTATTGAGATAAGGAATAGCAACCAATCTGTCTGGAAGGTAGTCCTGAACAGCAACCTGCTCACAATCATGATTAGGAGTATCGATACAATGCTAACCAGGAATCTAGTCAGAGTGCTTCCAAAAATGAAAGTCAAGGGTTTGAGCGGAGTGATCTTGAATCTATCAAGAACTCCCCTCTTTCTGTACCTTCCGAAGACGCTTATCACTGAAAACATCCCGGCCGAAAGGAGAGAGATCGCTACGACGCCAGACATTGTGTAATCGGCATCGGTTGCGCGAACTCTTCCGGCTGTCTCAGGGATGTTCTCAACAACAATCACCGACTTCACATTGTTAATCTCCTTCTCAACGGCCGCCGAGATACTTGCCCTGGCCATTTCTATTGTACTCAGCTGACCAACATCACCCTCACGGTACAGATAGGAGATTTTCTCACCATCGAATGTAACTCCCAGCAAGATATCTCCGCTTTTTATCTTTTCTTCCAGGCTCGTCTCATCGTCAAAGAGGCTTAGACTCCATGCCCCCGTCTCCTCAATTACCGGAGAAATATCGTAAGTTCCGGTCTGATAAAGGCCTACGGAGGTTTTTTGATAATCACTTGAGCCGCCGAAAAAGAAACCGAAGAGCAGCAGGAATATCATCGGGAAGAACAACGTGAAAAAGACTTCGAGCTTGTTTCTGAACGCTTCCTTTGCAAAGGCGATGAAGACAGCTTTCAACTTGTTTCTACTCATAGCCCATCACCTTCTTGAAATTCACGGCAAAAACGAGCAGTGAGAATGCAGTCCAGATTAGAGGTACCACTATCAGCCAGCCCACCGAAAGCGGCGCGAATTGGTAACCCATTACCCTTCTACTGAGCTCGACAAGATAGGTGGTCGGTAATGCGTAGACCAACCAACGGATCCCCCATGGGAGATCAAATACGGGGAAGTAAAGGCCCCCGAGAAACATCATTATCTGGTACAGAGTCTGCCCAAGAACGGAAACTGTTGAGAGCTTTTTCGAGAAGGAAGCTATCATTAGACCAAAAGATACCGTAACAATCATTGAAAAGAGCAGAGTCAGGATAAACCTGATATCGAAGATTGAACCGCCCACCCTGTAGACAAAAGTGGCCACAAGGTACAGAAGCACCAGCGAGATAAGCATAGTTATTATCAATTTGACTAAGTGGCCAGCAAAGTATTCAAGAGATCTCAAAGGCGTTGTGTAGAGTTTCTTATTCACCCCGGACTCTCTGTACTGAATTAGACCCAAGGGGCTGTTCAAAAGTGCTACCGAAAGAATCATCATCAAAGCAACCCCCGGGAAGATGTACTCTTTGTAGTCAAAGGGCTCTTTTTCAATTGCGGAGATAACCCTTGTCTCCGTCACAATGTCTAGGAAATCTCCTCCGCTCCGCCGTTCGATCTCGAGATTCACTTCGTTTATTACTTCCTCCATAATGCCCGAAGCGATCGAGGACGATTCTTTGCCGCTGATATAGTGAACTCGAAGGGGTACCTCGCCCATCTTTAGTGCCAGCGCGCTTGTCATCTTGGCGTTGGTTCCGGCGGGAATAACGAGCACGATATCCTGCCTTCCCTCTCTAAGATCATCTAGAGCATCATCGATTGACCCGTACTCCTTCTTAACAAACGGACCGCTCTCCGAGGAGATCCCTTCAATGACTTCGTCGATAATCTTTCCAAATCCCGCAAGATTCTCCTCCCTCACAATCCCCACTCTGAAACTCACTCCCTGCGTATCGCCCCCGTAAAAGGGCCCGAAAACCGACGTCAGTATGAAGTATAGAATCAGGGGAAAGATGAAACTCCAGAACATCACCTGGAACTCTCTGATTTCGCTCTTGAAAAGCCCTGACGTGAAATTCCACAATCTGCTCATGAAATCCACCTCAGTCCCTCAGTTTTCTGCCGGTAAGGGTGATAAAGACGTCCTCCAGATTGGGCTTTCGAATCGTAACGTCGTCCAGGAGAAGGCCAAATCTCTTCGATCTCTCGAAAAGCCGACCTAGAATTCTCTCTACATCCCTCGTTGTCACCGAATACTCGCGATTCTCAACATGTTGAAGACCTTCCATATCCAGAAATTCCCTAGGTACGGGATCCTCTCCCTGAACACTAAAAGTGACGATATTTTCCGCATCTATAGAGTCAATGAGCTCATCCAAAGTCCCTCTAGCGATTATCTTTCCGTAATCCATTATGATTATTCTATCGGCCAGTCGTTCTGCCTCTTCCATGTAATGAGTCGTAAGGATTACCGTCTTTTCCTTCTTCTTAAGGGCCAATATCGTCTCCCACAACATTCTCCTTGCCTGAGGGTCCAGTCCGGTGGTGGGCTCATCCAGAAACACTACTCTTGGATCATTTACAAGAGCCACTGCAACTGCCAACCTCTGGAGCTGACCTCCCGAGAGATTCTTTGTGTAGGTTTTCGCTTTATCTTCCAGCGAGACCTCTTTGATCAGATCTCTTGATGGAATACTCTTCCGGTAAAGACCTCTGAAAAGGTCAAGAGTCTCTTTGACAGTGAGATATTCAAAAAAACTCGACGATTGGAGCTGAACACCGATCTCCTCCTTCACCCTTTCGCCGGAAGGAAGAAGTCTTTCCTCGAAATACTCTATTGTACCTGCGTCGGGCCTTCTCAGTCCTTCAAGCATCTCCACAGTTGTGGTCTTGCCGGCGCCGTTGGGACCCAAAATGGCCAGTACTTCTCCCTCTCTGAGATCGAATTCTATTCCGTCAACAGCCTTTGTGTCGCCATAATATTTCCGGAGATTCTTCACTTCAATTACATTTTTCGACACAGCTTTCACCACCCAATCGATACGTCAGTCTTTTCCAATACTATAGATTCTACCAGCTGTAGCAGGCGTCAGCTCTATCTCAGTCCTGCTCGTCTATAGCCTTTAACATAGCCTTAGCGGCCCTCAGGGGCCCGTCCATCTCGAATCCCGGTATTCCTAACCTCGTCCTGACCTCGCCAACCGTTACCCCCGCATCTATCATGGCCTTTAGATAGCGATCGGCTATTACCTCGTGTTTATCCCGCCTTTGAATTGCTCCAAAAGGATTCGCGAAGTAACTGTAAGTCAGACCCTTCTCGGACGTAGTTCCTTTGGCCATCCTCGCGCCGCTCGAAAAGACCTCCGCCGCTTCGGAAGGGTCACTGAAAATGCGAAGGTCGTCCTCAGTGTTCTCGTCGAAGTTGTTTGCATAGAGGAAATAATCAATCTTTGTCGGCTTAATGATCTCCGTATAGTTGGAATAGGGGACAATCACCCTGGCATTAATCTCGTTAGGGTTCATGAATATGCTTCGATCCATCGTTGAATAGGCATACCCAGGCTGAAGATCATCAAGACGTACAAAGGCTCCCGTTTCAGTACCGTATGCGACCACGGAACCGGATGAAGTTATGTCGAGAGATCCCATGTCATCGATCAAGATGTTTACCTCGGATACTTCCGAAGAAAGCCTGTTCAAAGCGTCGAGGGTTTCGGACTTACCGGCTCCGCTGTCGCCAATCAGCATTACATTGGCCTTTTTTCCGTTTCTCAGTTTTATGTGAGCCAGAGCTCCATGAATCGGAAGCCTGCCTTCATCGATCACAAGCAAGTTGTGAATTGTGAGTATCATTTTTTTCATGTAGCCGAAATAGTCGATCTTGGGATCATCCCCGACTACTCCCACATAAGTGCCATCGTCTTCTCTGTAAATAACTCCGTTGAAGTCCCCGCTCTCTTCAAAGAGAGAGTTGTCTAATCCCAAAACGTATATGCCATCGGGCTTCTTGTACTTGACGATATCGAAACTCGCGAGCTCGAACAGATTCCCCAGACCGGCAGCCAGAGCCAGGTACTCTTTGTTTACCACCACGAAGACAAGTTTGGAGCCTACGTGAATGGGAAACAAAAACCAGTCTCTTCCTGAAGAGATATCCAGTCTTCTCAGAACGGGCTTGTCATAGACCTTAAACAATCCCTGTCTTTTGTTTGACCTGGTATAGAAGATTACCGGTGGCTCGAAGACTATACTCCAGACGCATGCCATGTCGTACAGAAAGTCGGCTCCGTCCACCCTAACTCTCTCATCTACTTCAGGGCGATCAACAATGAATCCCACCTGAGCACCACCTGGTTCCTGTCTCAAAATCTTTAGTCTGACATCGGAAACATTTATCAGTATCTGCCTGTAAAGGCTGAGTACCAAACCTTTGAGGTCTGTGTTGGTTCTTACAAGAACCATCTGCTTGAAAATTCTATCGAAGCGATTCGGGGTGTACTCATCTCTCTTTACTATGAATCTGTGCTTGTTTCTCCACAGAGAAAACAAGCTCTCGACAAACCTTACAAGAAGTTCTTTCTTGTTGCTCATCTTTGGGAAGGAATAATACGGTGAACCATCAATCTTCTCAATCGGATCGATCGTAAGTGCAAGAAGAAGCTCTATAATCCCCTCGATATCGTACTTTATGGAGGTATCTACTGTATCTGTATTCTTCAGAAACGGCTCGAACAACGAAAGAAGCGAGTTCTTCTTTTCTTCGGAATCTCTTATGAGTTCTGCAAGTATCTCTCTAAAAGTATCGCTGTTGAGTATCTGCGAAGAAGCGTTATAAGCAACTTCCCCATTGATCAAAATGCTCCTCATCTCTCTTAGCCTCCTAAATTTGCCGTTAGTATATTATACTTGCAGATCGATTAATTTCCTTTCGTTTCATTGAAGATCATACAATTCAAGCGTTAGGCCGGCAAATCGAATCTTCGGGCGGTCTGTTTCAAACGGATTCGGCTTCTCTGTGAGTCGACGATGTCTCTGTTTGTTCGCTCCCAGTTGGAGCAATGAGTTTTCATTCCAATACTTTTCATAGCAGGGCAAATATTAGAAGCAACTTGCAAAAAACATTGTTAAAACTCAATTGGTGCGGCCATGAGCCGCAACAAGAAACGATGTCCAGTATGGCGGACAAGAAGAAAGAAGTCAAGAAGCAAGCAAAAAAAGAAGGCAAGAAAGAGACACCAAAGAAGTAGCCTCGCTTAATTCTTCGGGAGCCGGGTCGATGTTGCCCGTCTCCCGTTTTTTTACTACACCGAAAATCGTTAATCGAAATTCGGCTTTCGTTGTACAATTCCTATGGGTACAATCTTCGGTTTTCGGCCGAGGAGGTGAAGTGATGGTAAGGAATTTGCTTCTTGTTCTTATAGTGATTTCATCGCTAATTGTTTTTGGGCAAAACGACATTCTTTCGATGCTGCGTGAAACTGAAGAGCTTAGTGATTTGTCAAGAAAAGTCGAGTCCTCAGGGCTTGACGTTCTCCTATCAGGCCCAGGGCCATTCACTCTGTTTGCACCCATTAACGGAGCTTTTGCTAAGCTTCCCCCTGCAACTGGCGAGAAGCTTTCAGCTGATGCCTCTTACTCACAGAGAGTTCTTCTATATCATATTGTTAGCGGCAAAATGACATCTCAAGTTATCGTTCAGAAACCCGAGATCGACACGCTTCTCGGTCAAACCCTTGGAATCGACGCAAGAGGTGGAATAAGAGTCGACGGTTCAACAATAGTGGTCAGGGACATCCAGGCATCGAATGGCATAATTCATGTGATAGATTCTGTGATATTTCCCCGTGAAGAGCCCGACATCGCCCAGGTAATGAGGAATACAGGAATACTGGACGTGGCAGTGTCTGCTTTTGAAGAGACGGCCGTTGTGGATGCTTTGAAAGGTGAGGGTCCGATAACCATCTTCGTGCCGAGCGATGTTGCCTTCGCCAGAATACCATGTGAAACAATGGAAGCTCTAATGAGTGACCCGGAATGGCTAAGTGAGGTGCTTCTTTATCACATATCAAAAGGTCTCTTCACAACTGGTGATTTGATCCTTGAAAACGAAGTGAGATCGCTACAAGGGGAGATAATTGAGGTGAAAGTAACTGAATCCGGGTTGGGCATTCAAGACACCCTGATAATCGTGGGCGATATAGAAGCAAGAAACGGAATCATACACATAATCGATCATGTGATGTTCCCACGGAATTCTCGGAGAACCCTGCCATCAATCAAGGAGGGTCTTGAAGAAAAGGGATTCGATCTCATGACGACACTTCTCGAAAATCTGGATCTCGATGATCAATCAAACGAGGAAAATCGTATCACCGTCTTTGCTGTACCAAATGAGGCACTCATCAATCTTAAAGAGGATCTTAAGCTGGGTTACAGCGACCGAGAATCCCTGGGGAAACTGCTAGCCTATCACATCATTCCAAACGAATATCTACACTCTGAACTGAGGATTGCTCAGACCCTATTTGCAGCTAATGGAAAGCCCTTGAACATAAGGATAAGTGATCAGTCCACCGTAAACGGAATCCCGATAATCGAAAGAGATATTCTGTGCAGAGACGGAGTAATCCATGTAATCGAATCTCCCTTAATAATTGAACACTAGTCTAGTTAACAGCTCTCTTTCGGATAATCATCTTTCCGAGGGATACCAGTCCCCTCGATGAGACCGCGCTTCCAAAAGCGAGCGTTCCAAGCTTTCCTCCGGCTCCTCCAAAATGATTGGCGCTATATATGAACATTATTCCCATAATCAGCGCACTGAAAAGAACTGCCTTTTCGCTCCTTAACTTCTCTCTGGAAGACATACCGACAAAGGAGGCAGCCATCACAACGGCCGCCAGTTCTGCCGCGTTTTCGGCTCCAAATGCAGGCAGTAGCAACCCTCCAAGTAGACTCACCAGGCTGGATGCAACGACGGGACCGTTTTTCAGTCTTATGGACAACACATACGTCAGTACTGCTGAAGCCAGGCTGAAGAGCATTATACTTATCCCGAAGTGACGAAATTCGAGCAGTACGTCAATCAGTTCACATCTAGAGCTTGTAGAAACTATTATCCAGCTGCTGAACGCTATTGCCCCAAGCTTTCCCCCATAACCCTCAAAGACGTCCCTGGCGATGAAGTATATTGTTCCTGCGATCACCCCTGCCAAAACTATGTGTCCTAAGTCGTGAAGAACATCGGGAGAGACCATTCCAACGAAAGCCCCGCAATAGATTTCAACAGCGTGGTCCTTAACTAGCGCAGCACCAACAAGACCAACGAGCGCTGCGGCCACTATCGCTCCAAGCCCAAGATAAATGCTTACAAAATACGCCGTCAGTGTGCCTGCGCTAACCCAAACCAGCGAGGTCACATATCCCATAAGGCTTACGTCAGATGAAGGTTTGGAGGGAAACTCTCTGAAAGCCTCCCATACGAATCCGACAACGATTATCGAAAGAAAAGGCACCATGATAATCTCGAAATCCAGCGATGAAACTGCTGTTTGAACAAACAGAAGAAGGGTCATAAATACAAGTGATGAAAAACCTAGCCATCTCATCTCAAGCTCCGAATAATTCGCAAGAACTCCCAGAACCACTGTTCTTAAGCGAAATCAACTCCCCAACGGCAAGTTAAGTTTCAAAGGATCATCAAACACAAGTCTTTGATCTTCAATGAGAAATCCGATGGTTATTCGATCATAATAACGAGAGCAAATTAGACTACATGCGTTTGTTTGGATGTATAGACTTTTATTGCTTTGAAATTATTAACAGGTTGACATTTTTTCAAAGTCCTCCTTGCACAGAATTCAGTAGTATAATGATTATATCGTACCATCATTTACAAGCCTCCTAGATACCCGATTGAATTCAGCGACCCTCTAACTGGAGCTTTTTGCTGAGTTCTTGTAGATATGCGAAATGCAAACGGAGTTGGGTTTCTTCGAGGCAGAAGGGACTGGTATACTTGGAAAGACACTTCAAATTCTTGATATTCATTTCTTCTGTTGTGGTTGTCGTGATTCTCTCGGCCTTTTCATTCACGGCAATGTGGGAGGACCCACCTATCGTTCCCGGAAATGGTGTAACCGAGATAAAAATGCTGAGCGAGTGGTTGCCATCGATTGGAGGAACCATGCTGGACACGGAAGTGTACATTATCAAGGGTTCTGAAGAGGGCGGCAAGTTCCTCCTTTTGGGCGGAACACATCCGAACGAACCGGGGGGAACTCTCGCGGCCGTAGTCTTCGTCGAGAATGTGTCTGCGATCTCGGGCACTATATACGTAATACCACGTTCCAACCATAGCGCCTTCACCCACAACGATGCGATGGAGGGAGCTCCTCAGTTCTTTTCTATAGAATTGCCGGACGGTACTGAGAGAGTATTCAGATTTGGCTCTCGAAGGACTAATCCTATCTCTCAATGGCCTGATCCTACTATTTACCTGCACCCGACAGGCGCTACGCTTGGAGGAGGAGAAGTATCGAACTTGAACAGGACTTTCCCCGGACGAGAAGACGGTTATTCTACCGAAAAGGTGGCAGCCGCTATTATGAATCTAGTGCTCGAAGAGGAAATAGATCTGGTTTGCGATCTACATGAGTCTTCGCCAGAGTACCCTGTAAACAATGCAATCGTCTTTCACCAGGATTCCGCAGAACTGGCAATTATGACTCAGATGATGCTTGAGATGGAAGGCATCGACATCAGACTTGAAGAGTCTCCAATCAATCTCAGAGGGCTTACTCACAGAGAGATCGGGGATAATTCAGATGCTCAGGTTGTTCTTCTAGAAGTATCAAATCCTTCACAGGGAAGACTGCGGGGAAAGACAACGGAAGATCTCGTGACAAAAGGGATCGACAAGTTCTACTTGCAGGCTTCCAAAGATGGGAAATTGTTCGCTCCATATGACGAAACAGGTTATCCTCTTGATCTCAGAGTAGCGAGACATGTTGCAACAATAAGAGTTCTAGTCGATTCCTGGAACATGATGTTTCCCGAGAGGATGATCCTTCTTTCGGACATTCCGCCCTATGAGGGGCTGGTTGATGGTCTGGGGACTTATCTTAATCCAGTTTCATGAGAAACACACATTTCTAGATTGGAGGGGAAAGAATGAAAAAAGTAGTATTGCTCGTTACACTTATCGCCTTCACGTTCACGGCCTCTTTTGCTACCGTGACTGCTCCGACTGTTGCCTCAAGCAATGGAATGGTGGCTGCAGTCAACAATTACGCAGCCGAAGTAGGCGCAAAGATTCTCGAGATGGGAGGCAACGCTGTTGACGCTGCCATTGCCGTGAGTTTTGCTCTTGGCGTTGTCGAACCCTACGCATCCGGCTTGGGCGGAGAAGGCTATGCAGTGATCACAATGGCCGACGGAAGCAAATTCGCTATCGACTTCAGGAGTGCAGCTCCGATGGCAGCTTCTTACGAAGCTCTTTCCGAGCTCGGACTTACGATAAGCAAAGCCAATTACACTCCAAAGGGAGCCTGTGTTCCCGGAGTCCTTGCCGGAATAAAGGAAGCCTGGCTGTTGGGAGCAACACTTCCTCTGGCAGATCTCATTCAGCCCGCGATAGACCTTGCAAGAGATGGATTCATAGTCGACCAAACGTTCGCCCAGACTACTTCCGACAAGTACGAACTTGTTCTCGAAAACGGCTTCGATTTCTTGAACGAGGGTTTTGTCTGGGAAGCCGGGTCAGTATTCACAAATCCCCAGCTGGCAGAGACTCTTGAAAGGATAAAAGAGGAAGGCATCGATACATTCTACACTGGAAGCCTCGCAGATGAGATAGAAGAGTTCATGATTGAAGTCGGCGGTTTTATGAGAAAATCGGATCTCGAGATGTACAGGGCTATCGTTAGAGAGCCGCTTCACGGGACTTACAGGGGATACGATTTTTATGTTCCGCACCCGCCGGTTTCCGGCCCTCAGCTTATTGCCGTTCTCAATACTCTTGAGAACTACAATCTTCCCGCAATGAGCTGGGACGATCCTCTGGCAGTTCATATTATTCAGCAGGCGCTGGTTCTTGGAGACGTCGACAGAAGAGCTTACATAAGCGATCCGGAGTTCTACGATCTTCCTTATGAAGCCTTCATGAGCAAAGAATATGCCAAAACAAGATTCATGGCGATCGATCTGTCACAGGCCTTCGATCCAGCTTCCTACTATGACTATCAGGGAGACGCCTACCCATTTGCAGATGGATCAACTTATGAAGAGGTCCTACTCGAAGCTCTCGAGTCGGTAGCCGCTAATGAAAGCGGAGTGGAAGAATCGCCATCGACAACCCATTTCTCTATTGTTGACAAAGACGGAAACGCCGTTGCCTGGACCCAGACGATCTCGAGCTTCTTCGGTACAAGCGTTTATTTCAAAGGATTCTTTTTCAACAATGAGATGGCCAACTTTGCCTCCTCATACAGAGAAGGAGACGTCATCAACCTTACCGGGGGAATGAGACCGAGAACGACAATCTGTCCGACAATAATTCAGAAGGATGGAAAGGTTCGCTGGGTAATCGGTACACCTGGAGGCGGTAGAATAATATCCACCATGGTTCAGCTGGCAGTTGACCTTATAGACTTCAACATGCCTGTGGATCAGGCAATAAGAACGCCCAAGTTCGTTGGTTACACAACTTACAAGGATCTTAGAATTGAAGAAGGCTATCCACAGACTACACTTGACTTCCTCGAAAAGGTTCTTGGACATCAACTGAATGTATATTCATACCCCGATCTCTTCTTTGGCGGGCCGAATCTTGTTTCTGTTGAAGAAAACGGTTTGATGATAGGAGCCGGCTCCATAAGAAGATTAGGATCTGCTTCCGCACCGGAATTTTGAGAAATAGAAAGGATGATGTGATTTGAAAAGGCTATTGATTACGGCACTACTGATTGTCTTTTTTGCACTCTTAGGGTTTGCTGCAGAGGGAACCGAAGAGCAGTTAATTCTTGAAGAACCAGTTGCAGTTACTTCGGCCGGGCAATCTCCTGGCGCGCTTCAGTTCACAGTGGTTGCAAAGATGATCAAGCTGGAATACACTTTTGAAAAGCTTCTTAGCGTAGAGACCGTGGACATTTCTCAGTTCAAGACCCTCGTGCTGGTCGTTGGAGCCAGCGGAAAAGGCCTTGGGGCTGCCAACATAGATATCGAGGCAGAGATCCGGAGAGTGAAGTCACTCGCCGAAGCGGCTGAAGAAAGAGGTGTGAAAGTAGTTATCTGCAATCTGGAAGGCGAATCGAGAAGGGGTCCGTCTTCCGACAGAATAGTCACCGAACTCGCACCTTTTGCAGATGCATACTTTGTAAAATCAGACGCCGATCTAGACGGTTTCTTCACATCGTTCAGCGAAGAGGCCGGAGTTCCCCTGGCAACTTTTGAGAAGACAATTGACCTGAAAGACGTACTGGCCGAATACTTCGGCAAATAGCAATATGAATAGAAGGGGCGCGTTCTTGCGCCCCTTATTTCTTTGGAGGAAAACTAATGAGAATAAAAGCAATTTTGATTGTGGCTCTATTTCTAACTTCTGCACTCTTCGGAAGTTTTTTCAGACCGGATGTGCGTCCCGGATACGGTGTCACCGACATCGGTTGGTTATCTGACTATTTCTCTCCGCTGCGAAACACGAATATGGATACTCCCGTGTATTTCATGGACAGCGGCATCGAAGGACCGACCTTTCTTCTAATGGGAGGAACCCATGCTAGAGAGATTTCGGGCACAACCGCAGCGATAGTCTTCATAGAGAATGTTACAGTTACGAAAGGCAGGGTAATCGTACTTCCCTTTTCAAATATCAGCGCGGCTTCAATACCTGACGAGACGGGAAAGGCACCTCATTTTATACCTATTGAAAGCAGGTCCGGCAAAAGGTTCTTGGTGTATGGCGACAGAAGAACCGATCCGGTTGATCAGGGCATTCCTGATCCTGAGATCTTCAAACATGCTCAGTCTGATTTCACTCTCGACGATGGGGCGGAATCCAGGAATTTGAACAGGCAGTATCCGGGAGTTGCAGACGGAAATCCTACTCAGCAGCTTGCCTACGCAATAATCCAGCTCGTGAAAACCGAGAACGTCGATTTCAATCTTGACATGCATGAGAGTGGAACGCCTGACAGCTATATCGACAGCAAAGGAAATGAGCGGTCCGGCAGCAGTCTGGCTTACACACTGGTTTGTCATCCCGATGCTCTTGAAATCGGAGCAGTAGCGATTATGGAAATAGAAGCCTTCTATGGTGTTTCAATGAAGCTCGAAGAATCAAACAGGGCCTTCAGAGGCTTAAGTCACCTTGAAATCCGTGACGCAACTGGTTCGCTTTCATTCCTTTCGGAGACACCAAATCCCGGACAGGATTCATGGAGAGATAGATACGACGTTATCAACGATCCCGACTATCCTTTGAGCCACAGGGCAGGTTTACAGCTTCAGATAATAAGATCTCTTTTTGGTGCTTACGAAATGATGATAGGTGAAACGATTGAAGTCGAAAATCTTCCGTCTTATGAAGAAGTCATGCAAAACGGGATATTCTCTTACTTGAACTGAATTTCCGGGGGTGAATGTCATCTATACGCCTGAAGTCTGGTATTTTTTAGTAATGCTGATAACGTTTGTGGGTCTGGCTGTTATTAAGATCCCTATTTCCGTTTCATTGATGTTCTCCGCGCTGGCGGGCTCGATCGCCTTTGGGGAGTTCTTCCCTCTCAGGCATCTCGTCGAAGGTGGTTTTGGTTACATTGACACCATACTTGTTATTGGTTCTGCTATGATTTTTATGGAGTCAATCAAAGTGTCGGGCCTTCTAAATACAATTGCAGGAAACATGACGATCGCCCTTCACAAGAAACCAACCTTTCTTCTCGTATTGCTCACTTTTTTCATAATGATTGCCGGTATGATAACCGGGTCGTCAACAGCTACAGTTCTTACTACCGGTGCGATTGCCTTCCCGGTGCTGAAGAGTCTCGGATTGAGCAAGCGAAGAGCTGGTTCAATAATCGCAATGAGCGGAATCTATGGCATGATTGCACCTCCGATAAACTTGCCCGCAATGATCATCGGTCAGGGCGTCGACATGCCTTATATTGGATTCACCACCCCTCTTCTTCTGATGACCTTCCCACTGGCAATTGTCACCTCGCTCATTATTGGAGCCCGCCAGGTAAAGCCGGTCGATCTCGAGGAATTCAGGAAAACTAGAGAGAGGGAACCAATCAAGGGCTTTGCAGTCTACTTGCCGCTGATTCTTATGGTAATACTTATGGTTCTGGAAAACGTTAGTTGGGGATTCTCTCTCGGTCTACCCCTGATTTTCATGCTCTCCGCGATAGTAGCGACCATAACGGGAGCAAAGGGCAATCTCCTTAAGATTTCGATATCGGCCATACAGAACTCTCTTGGTATTCTTTCGATACTAATCGGTGTGGGAATGTTTATTCAGATCATGACGCTGAACGGCGTCCGCGGTCTCATTGTGGGCTTCCTGAATGGCCTTCCGCAAGGAGCTCTGTTGGCAGGAATCGCTCTTGGCATTCCGGCATTTGGTGCTGTTTCTTCTTATGGCTCTGCCTCAGTGCTTGGAGTTCCCTTCTTGCTTGCCTTTCTTGGCAACAATGATATCGTCGTCTGTTCGGCTCTCTCTCTGCTCGCCGGCCTTGGAGATATGGTGCCGCCAACTGCCCTTGCCGGCATATTCGCCGCTCATGTGGTCGGAGAGAAGAACTATTTCAAGATCTGGCTGAGCTCGATGCCGGCCTTTTTCATTACGATGATATTCGCTACCATTACTATAATCTACTCAAACGCGGTAGGAAGATTCGCAAACAGCTGGTACTTCTATCCAGTTTTAATAGCTGGTTTTGTAATCGTTGCGATTGCGCTTCTTCTAGTAGATAAGAGAAAGGAGATGCCAGTGTCGTGACATTTATATATATTGCAATTGCAGTGTATCTTGCTTCTGTTTTAATATATTCGGCTTACAAGACAGCCAAGAAATGGGAGTGGGTCATGAGCGCCATGATACTCATCCCGCTAATCTTAAGAATCTTTCTTATTAAGTAGGGCTTCCTTACCCGGAGAGTTTTTCCAGAGTATAATTTCTCTAGCTAAACTCTTCGGGAGGAGTAGTAGTTGCAGATTAAACGAGACAGTCAATTCTACAGATTCGCTGCGTACGGTTTTCTGAAGAACCTTCGTTTCTTTGATCCATTCTTGATACTGTTCTTCAGGGAGATGGGACTTTCCTTTCTCCAGATAGGAACTCTCATTTCCGTGAGAGAGGTGGCCACGAATTTCCTTGAGCTCCCAACTGGAATTATCGCCGACTTGTACGGAAGAAGGTTATCTATGGTGCTGTCGATGGTGTCCTATCTTTCGTCCTTCATTGTCTTTTACTTCTTTCCCAGTTTTTATGTCTATATGATAGCCATGATAGCTTTCGCATTCGGGGAGGCTTTCCGAACCGGAACTCACAAAGCAATGATACTGGAATACTTGAGAATCAATGGGATGACCGACATGAAGGTTCATTATTACGGAGCGACTCGAGCGGCATCACAGTTGGGATCGGCGATCAATGCTTTAATAGCCGCCTTTCTGGTATTCTACTCGGGCAGCTACAAGATAGTATTCCTCGCTTCTGTCCTTCCTTATGCCGCCAATCTCGTCAACCTGATGCTCTATCCCAAGGAACTTGACGGCGAGTTGGGAACCGGAGAAAAAAGAGAAACGATAAAAGCCTTCCTGGGTATTTTTAGGAATGGAGACGCTCTCAAAGGGGTGCTGAATTCCTCTCTTTACGATGCGTTTTTTAAAGTCGTAAAGGAATATCTTCAGCCGATCCTCAAGGCCCTGGCTCTCGGATTACCAATAATGATAGCATTCAGCGCAGAACAGAGGACGTCCGTAATCGTAGGCGTAGTTTACTTCGTTATCTACATTGCCACTAGCTATGCATCCAAAAACGCTGGAAAACTAAGCGGCAAGTTTGGAAATGAAGCGAGAGCGCTAAATTACACCTACATTTTCGGTGCAGTTCTAATCATATTTAGCGGTATTTTTCAGATCTTCGCTTTGCAAGTCTTGGCCGTTCTCATCTTCTTCTTCTTGTTCATCCTTGAGAACTTCAGACGCCCCATCAACATTAGCTATATCAGCGATAACATAGATCATAAAACGATGGCTTCCGGTCTCTCGGTAGAATCACAGTTGAAGACTCTGCTGATGGCGATATTCGCTCCCTTGATTGGCTTCATGGCTGACAAACTGGGAGTGGGGTTGGCAATTACGATAGCCGGAGCAGCTATGCTCTGTCTCTTCGCTTTCGTTAAACTTAACCCTCCCAAAAACGTCAAAGATGTTGAAAGCGAAAAAGCTTAACCGTTAGTAAGTCTATTGGGGGTGATTAGTCTTGAGAAAGGTCTTCATATCAATGATTTTATTCTTCCTTTTGGTAACCACAATGGTTTTCACATCAGAGACCGAGAGGGTCGCGGGAGATATTGAGAGGATTATTGTCACTCAGGTTTCTTACGGCGAAAAGAACGGTGAATGGACAGAAGTGAAGAGAGAGACAAAGAGGATAGAGGTGTTCTCTCCGGAAGGTAGACCGGTGATTACCGCTCTCCACATGAACGGCAAAGAATACAGCAGAGTTGAATACACATACGATGCCAGCGGTTTGCTTCTGGAGAGACGATATTACAGGAACGCAAGTGCAAACTTCACTTCCAAAACACAGTTCAGCTATGATTCTTCTGGCAGGGTCATTGAAGAGAAGACCTATGAATACTGGCCTCCGCTTCTGGGACCAGACAGACTGGTCGAGAGAGTCGAGATCACTTATGAACGAGAAGGTCGGGAGATACACAGAGTGAGGACAAATCAACTCGGCGCGGTTCTTTCAAAGACCAACCGCATTCTTGACGAAGACGGTAGAGTTCTGGAAGAATCCGTTTTTGATGGAAAAAACAAGCTTACTTCGAGGACAATTTACGAATATGACGACTCTCGTCTTTCGAAGATCTTTTCAATAAACAACCTGCTTCCTCTGAACGAAGAAACGATAATCAGCGATGTGGATTTCATTTTCGATAGAAAAATCAACACTTTCTCAGGCGGATCAGTCGTTCAGAGTCTAAGAAGAGTATCGGACGGGTACTTTGAAATTGTCGAAAAGCGTGAAATGGAAGAAGAGGTGGAAGGGACCGTCTGGGTATCACTCCCTGTGGAGCCCTTCTATGTCTCTCTAGAATACTCGGGCTCCCTCAAGACAACCATTTCAAGAAATGCTGAGGGAGAGGTTGTTCTTCTTGAGGCCTTCTGCGGAGAAGAAACAGTGGTGATTGCTGAATACAGTTATGATTCAACCGGCTTGATTACCTCCAGAGAATACATTGCGGGAGAACTCCACCTCAGGATCGAATACGCTTTCGATTCACGAGGAAACTGGATTGAAGAACGGCTGTATAAAGAGAAAAGCAATGAGTTCAGGCTCTTGTCAGCAATTGAGAGGATAATCGAATACTATTGAAACGAGCTGCTTGCATCAAAGGTCCAGAAACTCCTCATTAAGACTTTCCACGTTACTGGAGTCAAGAGCTGCATAAACAGGCAGATCGAATAAGAAGTTAATCTGCCTCAAGGAATCTCGATTTGATTTTCTTCAAGATTGAACTGAGCATCTCTTTGCGAAAATAATTTCGGAATTCAGTCTCTCTTTATCGGCACTCCTTCGCGGGTGATAGAATCTTACTAGTGGGAGGATATATATGAGAATCACGCTTTTCATCGGTCCTTCGGCCTCCGGAAAAACGGAAAGAATGCTTCAAGAGCTAGAGGCAGCGCACAGGGAAGACCCGTTTTCCTATTTTTTTGTCGGTCCTTCCGGAGATCATGTCAGATATGTCAGAGAAAGCTTTATTTCAAGAGTTGGAACGATTCCCGCTTCCAGATTTCTTGCGATGGATCAGTTTGCCGTCGAGCTTTTCAGCGCACTTAATCCGGCATCGATCCATGTGGGAAACCATCTGATAAGAATGGAAATTGGGGATATTCTCGATCAAATCGGAAGAGAAGAACTCGCCGATTCGCCGGTATTCGTCGATTATCTGCTTGAAATGGTGCACGACGTAAAGGAAAACGGTGGTTTTGGAGAGATGTTCTCTGAAGACGATGAGGTGTCGGCGATTCTCGAGTCAATCTATGTCGAGCTTCAGAACAGATTATCAAAGAAGGGAATTTTTGACACTTTCGATGCTTACACTCAAATCGATGACTGCGAAAGGGATCTCAGATGCGGGGAGTTCGGCAGGTACTTATTCCTCGACGGGTTCCACGACTTCAGTCACGCCCTTAAGCATTTCTTCAAGGCCGTAATTCCAGCTTATGACGAGGTCTTCATCACCGTTCCCCAAGAGCCCGGAAAGGAGTTCCTGTTCTCGAATATCGATTCGATTCTGGAAACGGTAGATGAAATAGGCGAGAATCTTCCCGAACTTGAGATCAGAAGGATTTTTTTCGAGAAGACTCCTCCTTCCAGTGGATTCGAGAGTTTCAAAGACTCTCTTTTCTCATCCGCATGCGGAAAGCAAGCCTGCGCATCGGTCGATATAGTCGTTTACCCCGATATCTTTGCGGAGATTGAGGGCATATCGAGGTTTGTGAAGTCCTTGCTTATATCGGGGTACGAACCGGGCGACATTTCAGTTGTCGCTTCGGACTTCTTCGCTTACAGAAAACTGCTCTCGGGAAAGCTCCGCGAGTATGGGGTTCCCTGCAGAATTGAAGGTGATGAGCAGCTTTACTCCTCTCTCTCGATCAGAAGGTTGATTCTTCCTCTAGAGACTGCTGTTCTGGGTTTCCCGCCTGAGAAGATCATCGCGATGGGCGACTCAGGTTATGGAGGAGAAATAGATTCGAAATTTCTTGAGTATGTATCTTCAATGTCTAGAATAATATACGAGAGGGCAGGTCTCAGGCTGTCGCTCCAAAAGAGAAGACTCTCGTGGCAAGAACACCTTGGAAGGCTTGTTCATCACATTGAAGCGAGGCGCGAGGCCATAATCTCATTGGCCGAGGATGAGCTTGAACTGAGCGCTGCAGAAGAGCTTGCCGGAATCGTTGAACGTATTGAAGGCGATCTTCTGCCCGCAATTGAGAAGATTTTCAGCGTTCTTGAACCTTTCAGAAGCTTGAGAAAGAGGTCGGTGGGAAGTTATCGTGAAATGTTGATTGGCTGGGAGAAGGAACTCTCACTGACAGATACTTTTGATGAGTATCAGATTGATTTGCAGGAGCAGGAATTCGCGGCAGTTAGAAGGCTCTTCGATAACACTCTTACAGATCTGGAGAAACTCCTCAAGTTCATGGGCAAGGAGCTGATCTCTCCGCAAGAGTACTACCGGTATCTAATGGTTGTGCTCAGGCATGACAAATTCCCTCTTTCGAGGAGCAAAGCAAACAGAGTCGAAGTGCAATCGCTGATAAATTCGCGCTTTTCGAAGAAGAAGATCAAGCTGTTTGCCGGCTTCGTGGACGGCGCATATCCTCATGTCAGTTTGAATCCATTGTACAGTTTCACCCAATTTGGGGAGATCAAGCCCAGGGATCTTCTTCTGGATGAGGAGATGCACCAGAGACTGAATCTCCACATATCAGTAAGTTCGGCACTTGAGTCTGTAAGGTTTACTCTGCCCGAGTCAACGGTTGACGGTGAACCAATTCTTCCATCTCCTTACCTGAAGAGCGTTTTGGAGAGTTCGGGGTGTGAAATCCTCCGGGAAGGGAGAAGGGCCGGCAGAAGATTCGGATATATCCCGGAACTGGGATCATCGATGAGTGAATCAGAGCTGAAGATTGCGGCAGCAAGACTGTTCAGAAGCGAAGCATGGAACGAGCTTAAGGAATTCGGGCCACTGAAACCGCTCGATTCAGTCCTTACCCAGTTTGGAAGGGAGTTGAGCTGGTCTGTCGAAGATACAGGAGACCTAGGCAGGATCGTCGGCAAAGTCTTCTCATTCTCGCGTCTGAAGTCCTACGACGATTGCCCGTTTTCATTCTTTCTTTCCTACGTTGTAGGTCTCGATGTCTCTTTGGAAAGGATTTTTGAGCTAACAGCCCTCGATGAGGGAAACATTTTCCATTCCGTTCTTAGAGATTTCTTTTCCGGAAAGACCAAGGACTGGCAGAGCTCTCTTTCCGAGAATATCTCCAGACACCTGATGCACGATAGCGAGGTAGTCTTTAGGTTTGAATTCGAAAGGCTTAAAGAGATTCTCAGGGACTACATTACTGAAAGAGAATCCAAGAAACCGAACTTCATGCAGGGGGATTTCGTTCCTTTCGCTTTCGAGAAAGCCTTCGGGATTGGAGATACGAAACCGGTAGAACTGCAGTCTGATTTCTTCTTGAGAGGCAAAATCGATCGACTTGATCTCGATGAATCGAGCCGCGCAATGTATCTCATAGACTACAAAAGAGGCGACAGCGGTGACGAAAAGCAGCTTCTCCTGTATTCTATCGTTGCAGACAAACTCTTTAAAGAGAAAGGATACTATGTTGCAGGGGGGGTTTTCAAGACACTGATAGGAAGAGTAGTTAACAAATCTGCCTTTAGAACGATTTCTTCAGACGAAGAGAAGTCCTGGGAGTTTGCGAACAAGAGAAAAACAGAAAGAATCGTTAGGGAGTCTGAGCTTTTTGAATGGCTCCGGAAGATAACCGAAGGAATCTATTCGGGGAGATTTCCACCCTCGTTAATCCGTTCTTCAAACCAGTGCTACAACTGCAAATTCGCTGCTGTCAAGAGAGCGATCACCTGGAGGGAAGGTGGATCAGATAGTGAATAGCGACATGTTTGTCACGGCTTCTGCCGGTACAGGAAAGACATATACACTGGTTAAGGAGTATGTCGGGGTATTTGAAAGAGCATTCAGGCTTGGCGAGCAGCTTGATGTCCACAACGTGGTTGCTATTACCTTCACGAATAAGGCTGCAAGAGAAATGAAGGACCGTGTAATAAGCGAATTTGATCTCAGGATCTCTCACGGTGAACCGGGGAAGTGGAAGTTCTTGAGAAGCAAGCTCTCATACGCCTGGATCTCCACCATTCACTCTTTCTGCGAAAGGATACTGAGGGAGTGCGCCCTCTTCGCGGGCATAGATCCGGGATTTCAGATTATCAACGGAATGAGGAGATCTTCACTTGAGGAAAAGGTTGTCAGGACTTACTTCGAAGAGAACCTGGAATCTATTGAGCCGCTCATTCGGCTGATGGGACTCGATAAGGCGTTCAGATTGATGAAAGATGCATTGTCGAGGGAGAGGCACTCATTCTATCTTAACCCCTCTCCCGTTGAGTGTTCAGGCAGAGATCTGGGCTCGGATGCCGAAATAATCATCGACGGTTCGAAGGCATTCGCGGAATCTTACAGGGCAGTTCTGTCTGATTACGAAATGAGAACTACGGGTTCCGGCCTCCTGGACTTCGATCAACTCCTGACCAGAACGAGAGATCTTCTGCTGAAAATGCCTGATGTGCAGCAGAAGTACAGCAATCGGTTTAGATACATCTTTGTTGACGAATTTCAGGATACAGATGAGCTTCAAAACGAAATAATCAGACTACTCAAGGCCGATGGCAAAAACAATGTCTTCTTCGTAGGTGACGCCAAGCAATCCATATACCGTTTCAGAGGAGCAGACGTCTCGGTCTTCAACAAGACAATGGATACCTTCAAAAGAAGCGGAGCAGCTGTCAAAAATCTCCGGATCAATAGACGCTCACATCCTGACCTTGTCTCATTCCAGAACAGATTTTTCAAGAGAGTGATGCGAGAGAACCCTGAAGGCCAATTCTTTCGTTCAGTTTATGGGGAAGACGTCGAATCGATCCCTTACGAAATTGACAGCAGCTCCTCAAGAGTGAGAATAATTAGCAGCGACACTTCTGACGACTCAATAGGAGTGGCAAAGACTATAAGGGCGCTTCTCGAAGAGGAAATTGTTTTCAGAAACAAGTCTGGTGAATGCGTGAAGCGTCGAATAACTCCCGGAGACATTGCTATCCTCTTGAGAACATTTTCCAGAGTCTCGAGTTACGAAGCAGCTCTCGAAGAGATGAATATTCCGTTCTACACCGTCGGCAGCAGGAATTTCTACGAACGGCCGGAGGTAACCGGTCCCCTATCCTGGCTTGATCTCCTCGTCGATCCCTTGAATGACAACAATCTCGCGTCATTCTTGCTATCACCGGCCTTTGGAGCTACACTTGATGAAATGCTCTCTCTGAGGGTTAGACAAGGCATGAGTCGTGTTCCGCTGTATTTCGTTCTGCAGGAAAGCAACGATGAAAGATTCGGTCAGTTGAAGGAGCTGCTAGATAAATTTGGGAAGCTCAAACATATGCTCTCCCCGAGCGATATTCTCCAGAGATTTGTTGAAGAAACTGAGTATCTGGCGAAGCTGGCCACACTTAAGTCCGGCGAGAGAATGATTGCCAACGTGAAGAAGCTGATTGAGCTGGCCCAGGACCTTGATAGAATGGGTAGTTCCCTCCGCGAGCTTTCATCAAACATAAGGGCGTTTGTTGATTCAAGTGATGAATCTGAAGCCACTCTCGAGACAGAAGAGTCGGATAGCGTCAAGATACTTACTGTTCACAAGTCGAAGGGATTGGAGTTTCCTATTGTCGTAATTGGCGACATGTACTGGAAAAAAAGAAACTCCAGCAAGCGGCTCTTCTTTGATGAGAAGGGATTTCTCATAACGAAGGATAAGCCCTACAGAGATGAAGAGGGCCTAATTGGACGACTGGCGAGACAGGAAGAGGAAAAGGAACTGGAAGAAGAGAAGCGGACACTTTATGTTGCCTTATCGAGGGCACGAGAAATGCTTATTCTTAGTTTAAACGGAAAAGGAGACTCTTCACGCCCATGGTCAATCTTGCTTTCAGGATCTCTGCTAGAGCCGGAAAGCGGCGAGATAAACAGTTTCTTGAAGGAAATAGCCGAACCGTTCTCTCCGGGGGAATTTCCCTCCCTTGAGGACAGATCCTCCTGGACTGAATTCTCTTTGCCGGAAATCACTTCGGTAATGCCGGTTGCCGACTCTTCTTACGTCAAATATCTCTCGCCGACCTTCATAACTTCTGACTACGAAGCAGAGTTTGAGACTGCATCAGATGCGGGAAGCCCTGACCTCGTGAAGCGAAAGGCAAATATCGGGTTGCTGGCCCACAGCATCTTGGAACCGCTGGGAATGAAAAGTGTTCAAGGACTTCCCCTAACTCTGAAATCGATCATCGATGGAGGAAGACCGGTCTCTGTTGACAGGGTTAGCTTCAGCGACGATGATCTGATTGAAGTGAAGAAAGTTCTCTCCGGACTAGTCCAACATCAAATCATCAAGGAAGTTGAAGATTCTGAAAGAGTGTTAAGCGAATTCCACTTTCAACATGGGTTCGGGAAGTATGTTTTGATCGGAATTGTTGATAAACTATACTTGAAGGACGGAAAGTGGAGGATTGTAGATTTCAAATACGCGAACTGGAGTCCCGGATTCATCGACAAGTACCGATTCCAGATGCGGTTCTACCTCTACATTCTCAGAGATCTCTTGTCCCCCGTTGAAGCTACACTGCTCTTTCTTAAAGACGGAAAGGCAGAGAAGATTGTACTTGAAGATCAAGTGAGCTTCGAGGCGGAACTCCTTCAAATGATCTCAAGAGCTGGAGGCGATACGAATGAACCTTAAACCAACACGTCGCTCTTTTATGATCAGGTACTTCATCTATCCTTACTATTTCTTTCTAGGAATCATATTCTATCTGAACTTTGACCTGTCGGGCATAGACGGAAACAATCGCCTTTTTCTTATAGCAGTCTGGATAGCCTTGACAGTAGTTCCAGGAATTCTACTGGCGTTCTCCCGAAGGAGATTCGGCTGGTTCTTCTGGCCGGCGCTCTTGAATGCTGCCGGCTGGTTGATAAGGTACGTTTTCCCCGAGAAGACCTACAATGATCTCAAACCGTTGTTCGACAATGGGCCGGTACTTCTTTTCACCGTAGCGGGGCTGCTCGGTGTCATCTTCGTGGAGATTTACAGGAAATCTTTCAAGTACGAGTTCAGCGATGCCGGAGTGGAGATTACCCACGGAATGTTCAGCTCAAACTCTCATATGATTGTCGCCAGACACATTACAAACGTCATGCTAAAGAGAAACTTCTTCGAACTCATAATGGGAGTTGGTCACGTGATTCCTGTAACCTCTTCTGGAATGGGTTCGGGAGATAGAGGGGTAATGGGAGGCTTTACGACCGATGCAGGAACTCAGAGCCTTCGTGGGGGAGCCTTTGTGGGAAGCGTCAGCACTGAGAAAGAGTTTGTTGCAAACCCAGCAAACTGCATATATGGCATATCGAAACCGAAAGATGTGATGGAAAAATTAAAGAAAATGGTTTTATAAAGAAAGATTAATGGCGTGCCCGGGGCGATTTGAACGCCCGGCCTCCAGATCCGCAGTCTAGCGCTCTATCCAGCTGAGCTACGGGCACCCATAAACAATATAATGGCGGAGAGAGAGGGATTCGAACCCTCGGAGGGTATAAACCCTCACGTGCTTAGCAGGCACGCGCCTTCGGCCTCTCGGCCATCTCTCCACCCTACAGAGTTCATTCTATCACGGTGAGGTTGTGGTGTCAATGCAACGCAAGTCTTGAAAACCTCTTCAAAGGACACTGGTTAAGCGTTTCCCAACTCTCCTATCTCATTTCTTTGAGTTTGAATTACTGAAATGAGCGGTTCTCTTTTTCCGCCCGAGGATCATTTGCTTGAAGGGATCGGGCCAGCTTCGGTTCAGAAAAAAGCTGGCGAATATGTAATCGCATCTTTCAATGTAAAGGCACAATCATAGCAGGAGTTTTATCCAATGAGCTTTTTCGCCTGATGAGTCTGTGATGTCTCTATTCGCAGCGACCGGTTATCATTAAGGAGGGCTGCTTTCTGTACCTTGACTTAAGTGGAATTCGTAATTTGGAGTAAAGTGATTGCTATTGATCAATGTTCAATGCAATAATCGCCTTGAGCTAAAAATGACGAAGGAGTGTGAACGGACTGAGGATAAGAGAAGTTGAACTAAGAGATGCTGCTGGACTCAAGGATATAGTCGTCGATATCGGATGGTTCAAGAACAAGGGTTTTGAAGAGGAAACATACTTGAAGAGCATTGAAAAGATGGTTCAGTGGAGTGTGGAGAAGGACGATCACCTCATTCTCGTTGCAGAAGAGGGAGACGAGTTGACAGGATACGCCAGCGTGCATTTCATGCCTTATCTATTCATGGGAGGCGCCGAAGGTTATGTTGGAGAGTTGTTTGTGAAAACACCCTGGCGGGGAAAGGGCATCGGAGGAGAGCTGCTGAGAAGGGCGGTAAATGAATCCAAGAAGAGAGGCTGCTGCAGGATAAGGCTGATAAACATAAGGTCAAAAGAGTCCTATCGTCGAGGATTCTACTCAAAGCCGAATTGGCAAGAAAGAACCGATGCGGCCGACTTCATGTTCAGATTGAACGAATCGGAATGAACTGTGCAAACAGGTTGCTGCTCTAGAGTCGAATCGCTTAGGCTTTCAATAACTCTGGATCTCATTTGGTTTTCTAGAGCTTACGCTCATCTTCCCACCGCAGAGCGCTCATGTGCGGTCTGCCGGGATGGCCTGCGGAGTATTTTCACTGTCTGGCTTTTTGAAAACCCTACAACATCTTTCGTGTTATGGGATGGTATCAACTTCACGGACGCTCAATTTGCCGAGCCGGAAAAGGGTCTATAATTTATCTGGAAGGCAAAGAGGTGATTCTTCTGGAGTATCTTGAGAAACTGTTGATCAGAATTGGGCTTGTCTGTATAACGGTCGCGCTTGTTCTATTTCTGCTGCGAAAAGTCGGTCTGAATTTTGGAAGACTTCCGGGAGATATTCACATAAGCAGAAGCAATTTCGAATTGTGGCTCCCGATCACTTCTGGGCTAATAGTGAGTGTTATAATTACGGGAGCCCTTTGGCTCTGGAGAGTAATTAGAAGGTTTCTTTAACCGACGGAGGAAGAATGGGTACTGTATATTTACGGGTGAATTCCGAGAACCCCGATGAAGCAATTCTGAAGAAGGCTGCTGAACTAATCAGGAAAGGCGAAGTTGTCGTTTTTCCTACGGAGACTGTTTATGGATTGGGCGCGAATACCTTTGATGAGACGGCCATCATGAAGATTTTTGAGGCAAAAGGCAGGCCCCAGGACAATCCACTGATAGTTCACATTTCTACCATGGAAATGTTGAAACAAATCGTATCACAAGATGTCGAAAGTTTTTCGGCTCTAATGGATCTTGTCTGGCCAGGGCCAGTGTCGTTGATCTTCGAAAAAAGCAAGGAAATACCTGACTCCGTTACTGCGGGGCTGAAGAGTGTGGCCGTCAGATTTCCTTCCCACCGGGTGGCCCAAGAACTGATACGACTCTCGGGTGTTCCTATCGCAGCGCCCAGTGCAAACCTCTCAGGCAGACCAAGTCCCACAATGGAAGAACACGTGATCGAAGACATGGACGAAAGAGCAAGCTGCACAATCCTTTCGGGTTCGACGGTTTTCGGACTGGAATCTACGATTATTGATCTCTCAAGAGGAAGACCCTCCCTATTGAGACCGGGCCCTATCGACCCGGATCAACTGAAGGGAGTCCTTCCAGATCTTCTTGTCCCGGATTTTGTTTCGGGCAGAAAAGAGTATCTTGGTGATCCAATGTCACCGGGTTTGAAATACAGACATTATTCTCCAGACATTCCATTAATACTCGTCGAAGGAGAGACCGAAATGGTTGTCGCAAAGGTGGGAATAGTGGCTGGAAGAAAGAAGTCTCTCGTTCTTTGTTCTGAAGAAATGAAGGACTATTATCCCGTTCAGGTCAAGAAGGTCGTTCTCGGTTCGAGAGACAACCTCATTGAGGTTGCCTCGAACCTCTTCAAAGAACTGAGAAATAAAGAGAACATGGAATACTCTCAGATCATTGCCGAGCCCTTCCCTGAAACAGGTGTGGGACTTGCAATCATGAACAGGCTGAGGAAGGCGGCCTGGAAAATTGAAAGGACTTAGAATTCAGACTCGGGGAGAGTGGCTAGTTTGAAAAAAAGACTCAAGAATCTTTCGGGAGAGATATTCGTCCTACTGGGAACGGTTATCGTTGCACTGGCTTTCTACCTCGTCTTTACCTGGGGCGACAGGGCCGTGACGATGATCGAAATAACCGTGGTCGAGAAAGTCGACAATTCCGAAGCCGGAAAATCCGATTATAGAGTGACGGCAGATACCGGAGAGGAATTCGTGATCCAAAACGCCGAAAGCCAGGGATTCTATGGTGCTTCAAAGGTCTTCAAGATGCTTGAAGTCGGAAGAACCTATCAGGCGCTTGTAACTGGAAGAAGAATACCCATTCTTGGCATGAAGAGAAATATCATCGAGGCGATACCCTCTCCATGATCTACTCGAAAGTGAATCCATCTTCCAGCAAATCGACACAAGCCCTCGTAACCGAACGATCGTAAAGGGTACCTGCTCCGGAAGTGATCTCTTCTATTGCCACTTCTATTCCAAGCGCCGGTCTGTAGGGTCTGTGCGATGATATAGCTTCGACAACATCTGCCACAGCGATTATTCTTGCCGGCAGAAGTATCTCCTCTCCCTTTAGCCCGTTAGGGTATCCAGAACCGTTTAGCCTCTCATGGTGCTGAATCACGTAGTCGGCGATCGGAAAATCAAACTTGATTTCCTTTAGAACTTCATAGCCAAGCTTAGAGTGCTCCTTAATCATCTCAAACTCTATGTAATTGAGTCTCCCAGGCTTGCTTAGAATCTCGGACGGGATCCAGAGTTTCCCAATATCGTGAAGAAGGCCACTTATCCTTATGTTCTCGGAAAGTCTATCTTCAAGTCCCATTCTCCTGGAAATCGAGACTGCCAGAAGCCCCACTTTTCTCTGATGCCCCGAAGTGTAGGGATCTCTTATCTCCACAATTCTGGAAAGCGCATTAATTGTGCTTGTTAAGGTAGCCTCGAGTTTTTCCTTATTCACCTCGGCCTCTCTTCTCGCTACCCTAAGATCTGTAACGTCTGAGATGAAGCCTTCGACAAACACTTCGCCCCCACTTTCGCCGGCAACTACCTTTCCCCTTTCAAGAACGTACTTCACCTGACCCGACCTGGTCACTATTCTGTACTCTATCTCGTAGCGATCGCCTACTGCAAAGGACTCCTGGATTAGGCCCCACACCATCTCCCTATCCTCGGCGTATATCAGATCCGAGTAAGATAGTTCCTTGTTTCCAATAATCTCCTCTGGCCGGTAGCCGGTGAGCTCTATGATCCCTCTACTGACTACTTCCATGGTCCACTCTCTGTCGTTCTTACATCTGAAAGCGATGCCGGGAAGATTGGAAACCAATCTGTCAAGCTCGGGTTTGCTCTCTCCCAGCTTCGTGCAAGCATCGACTGAATCGCTGACGTCATCATAAACGATTGCAACGACACCTTCGTTAAGTCTGTGAACCGACATGTCTCTCAAGATATCTGTTCTCGAATCCGAGTGGCGCTTCGGACTAATGTGAAGGGGAACACCGGAACTATTGACTTCCCTTATCAAATCCATGATTCCGAAATCAGCGGCACCAAGAATAGCCCGCTCGAACTCCTCTCCGACGAGCTCATCTCTTGAAAGACGCTCTATTCTTAGCGCGGCAGGATTCGCATTGAGGATGGTGCAGCTCCCTCCTTTCGATACACCGCAGAGCAGAATGCCGTTTCTTGCCAGAGAAAAGAGATCACGGTAGCTGGCAGCATCGATACCGGAACTGCGGTCAAGACATGACCGGGAGTCTTCCTCTAAATCCTGTCTAGAATTCGAATCTCTCATTTTCATCTCCAAATTAGTAGATGCTCCGATCATATGGTTCTTAGAGTGTCTACAAAATCACCGACAGAACTCTATTCGATCAGAGGTCTGATTGTATTGCGCTTCTTAAAGAGTCTACAGACCCTTTGAATCCGGTCATAGCACCCGAGCAGAGCATCGAATCGACTATGGCTTCTGCGCACGCCCAGACGGCTGCCCTGAATATTTCACTCTGCGTGTTCCCTTCGTTCATTAAGCTTTGCTCGGACTGTCTGTACTCTATGGATGTAGTGAAAGCAAGTGAAATGTCTCCACTTCCATGGTACCCTGGAGCTCCCAGCAGCCCAATAGCAAGATTCATGTGCCGCGTTACTCTCTTCAACTGATGGGGCATCAAAGGCAGGTCTGTTCCCAGGATCATGATGAGCGATCCTTTCTCCCGATCGGAATCCTGTAGTTTGGGACGCAATTCGAGAGACGGAATTCTAAGGTCGGACGATCTGCCGAAATTCGAAAGAACGAAAACCCCTAAGGTGTATTTCCTGCCTCCGAACTCGACGATTCTTGAAGACGAACCGATCCCGCCCTTATAACCAAAGCAAACCATCCCGGTCCCCGCGCCACAGCTGCCGAGCTGGAAATCCTTTTTCGCGTCCCCGACCGCATCGGTAACCATCTCTTCTTTTATCGCCAGAGCTCGAATTTCATTTAGAAAGCCATCGTTGCACTCCATGACGACTACGTTAAGCGACGACAATTCAGGATTACTCTGGAGGGCGAGCCTTACCGCACCTTGATGTACGGCTCCAATTGAAAGTGTGTTGGTCAGAAAGATATCGCTTTCGATCGTCCCGAGTTCTTCTATCTGAATAAGACCCATCGACTTTCCATAACCGTTGAAGACGCTGGAAGCTGCCGGGACGGGCCTTTCATATACGTAAGGAATCCTTATGACGCTTATTCCCGTTCGAAGATATCTCGGTGAATCCTCAGTCAAAGTGTAATGCCCGACTCGTATTCCCTCAAGATCGGTGATCTTGTTCAAAGGCCCCGTTTCGTAACCGTCTCCCGGGTAAGCGAGCTCTCTATATCTCATCTCTTCACCTATCTTTCGATAATTGATATTGGATCTTGTTTCGAAATCAAGAATCTTGCCGTGATTACTCCGGCCAACATAACAATAACGGTCATTACAGAGATTCTGAAAAGCGTCTCAGGAACTACGATCGAGGAAATGTAAAGTCCCCGAAGAAAGACCGATCTAAAAATCTGCCAGCAGATCGTAGTCAGAAGATATCCAATTGCTGCGCCTAGGAAAAGCACTAATGACAGTTCTCCGAAAAAGAGAAGACCAATCTCATCTCTACTCTGTCCCAAAATGTTCCTGATTGATATCTCGCTCCGTCTCGCCAAGGTCACCCTTGTAACAGTAACCAGACCGATTATTATGACGACGATGTACTGAAGATAGATGATAATCGAGGAAATCAACCCCATGAACTGCGTCTCGGCACGGATCTTCAACTCGAAAGTCTTCTTGTCGACCAATTCCACCTGACCGGCCTCGGAGGCGAAACTTCTCATTTCACCTGCAAGATCACGGTCATCGTATAATACCAGGAGACCGGCAGATTCTATTCTGTCTTGCACTAAGACACCAGCGAGACTTTCTAGATTCGGTAGAACCTCCATCGAAGAGTAATCCAACCCCCTGACAGAACCATTGACAATTAAGTCGAAAAGACTCCTGCTAACATACAGCGTACCGGCCGACGGATCTTCGTCGAATATTGAGAGAAGTCTCGAATGCTCAGTAGATACAACAGGAATGAAGAGTTTCGAGGTGCCGAACATAAGCTTTACATCCAGCTCGAGAAGATCGGCAGGAAGAACAGCCGTCGATTTCGATGAGATTTCTTCAGGAAGCCGGATCTCCTCCAATGCCGAGGTCTGAATATAAGAACATTGATCGAACAACCAGCCGCTGTCTCGAACAGTATCCGTCAATGAAGATAGAAGCAAACCAAAAACGGTCACTAGCACGGCAAGCGCGGTGATGTTAACAAAAAGAGATCTGTAACCATCGCTTCTCAGAGGAAATTGGAGCCAGGGCAAACCGACATTCCTGAATCTGTTCTTGAGCAGACCGACTCTTTCTTCAGAACTCTTCAGAAGACCGACGAGATCTCTTCTCAGATGTCTTCCTATCAGTATCTGAGATAGAACAATCGTAGTGAACGGTATAAATAACGTGCAAATAGATGAGACGGCGCTGTCGCCTATATAAAGTCCATTGGGCGTGAAAAAGCGATCTTCGAATAGTGAAAGAACGGCTCCACCTGCAAGGAGGCCAAGGATCCAACCAGCGATTCCCTGATAAAGCGACTCCAGAAAGAGTCTTACCTTCAAACTCGCGGGAGAATGACCTATGGCAGTAAGGATAGCATACTCCTTCCTTCTTTCACGAATGCTTACCGAATTAAGCATTGTAAGAGCTATTATGAAGACCAGAGAGACAAAGAGATTTGTCAAGAAGACTCCCAAATAGTAGCTTGCGTACTGCCTTTCAAGGGCCTCCCGGGAAGAAACAGGTCCTCTGATCGAAACTGAAAGCTCTTCTCCGATGATCCTTGATCTCAGCTCGTTTTCAACTGCCATTAGGAAACCATCCTCAGCGAATACCAGGAAGCCAAATGATCCCTTGCCCCTCGAAATCCCCGACGGCCCCAGTCCAAACACCGATGGTCCTTCCAGAGATGCGACCACTGTATATAGACCTACGCTCGACATTTCGGAGATCTCCTCATAGACATTTTTCAGATCTACTCCTGAGGCTCTTAGAAATGAATCGGAGACAATAATCTCATTTGTCCCTGGGGAAAATACCGTCCCTTCTGAGATGTAGGCATTGCTCTCCCGCAACATTCGAGATATCTCCGTCTGCTTGATTCCATAAACAGGGAAATTGGCTCTTGCACTTCCGAAAAGGTTGTAGCCGAGATAGGCGATATCTACCGGGATAACATCTGAAAGACCAAATACGTCTTCGAAAATCTCGGTAAGACTATTGTCAATCGATTCATCTCTTCCACTTTCAGAGAGATACTGTACCGTAATCCAGCTCTCATTGATCTTTGCTATCCTGCTTCTCGTCTCTCCGAAGGAAAGAAAGATTGAGCTAATCACAAGGCTCATTGATAAACCAAGAGCGACAACGAATATGAAGACCAGTATTCTGCCCGGTCTTCTTCTGAGATATAGCCACATGTACTTAAGCATTCACACCAACCTCATAGACCTGGCCATTCTCCACTTTGAGTTTTCTTCTGAAATCACCTATAATCTCAGACGAATGAGAAACAAGTATCAGAGTCGCACCAGACTTCGAGCAATAAGACTTCAAGAGCTCTATTACCCTGCTACCATTTTCGTTATCCAGGGAAGCGGTCGGTTCATCGGCGAAAACAACCTTCGGACCGGCTATCAATGCTCTTGCCACTGCTACCCTCTGACTCTGCCCAAGCGAGAGCTCATACGGGAATCGCTTGAGAAGTTGGTTCAATCCAAGCGCAGTAGTGATTTCTTCGAGCCTCTTTTTTGCTCCTCGCTTTTCTTTCAGGGGGAGCAGAATATTCTCCCTGACAGTCAGATGGTTTATCAAGAAGTGTTCTTGAAACACAAAGCCGAACTCTTTGCGCCGAAGTTCGGCTTTTGCGGAAGGAGTAAGAGCCGTAAGCTCCTTGCCTTCGTATTTGACTTCTCCGCGACTTGGCTCCTTTAGTGTGCTCATAATGAAGAGAAGCGATGACTTCCCAGAACCCGAAGGGCCGAATATCCCAACTTCTTCTCCCTTCTCTATCTTGAGGTCAGTCGATTTGAGCGCCGCCAGAGCCTGCTTCTTCGTCTCATATATCAATGCGACTTCTTTCAATTCGAACATTCTACTTCCTCCCTCAAAAAACCTACTGAGATTATCCCATAAACCATGTCTAGTGACAAAGACAAGGCGGATTGATCTTTTCACTAGAGCGAAAAGATTTCTGAGTCTTCCTGATTGGATAATCGTTCACCCGAAAACCGAGATACCTCCTCGACAAAAAAGAGATAATAAATATGATATATACTCTTCTATACGGAGGTGAACCGTGAAGATAATGATAGATATTGATGACATCCTATCGAACTTCAATCTTGCATTCCTGAAGATCGCGAATGAAATGTTTGAAGAAGTGCCAATGGATGTTGAGGTCAAGGTATGGGACTTTTGGAAAAGCGTGCCCAATCTCACTCTCGATATGGAAGAAAGGGTGTGGGAGAGAATTAGAAATACTCCGAACTTCTACGAGTTTCTTCCTCCATATGCAAGTCCCAAGGAACTGAAGCGGCTGGGTAGTCTTGTCGCCCAGGGCTGCCACGAATTCTACTTCATAACTTCGCGTTTTCCTACAAAAGGAAGAAGTGTTCAGCTGCAGTCTCAGAGATGGATTCAGAAGAAAATCGGCGAACCGGTATCGGTTATCGTCAGCTCCCGAAAGGGCGAGCTTTGCAAGGTTCTTGGCATCGATTATGCAGTAGACGATGCACCTCATCACGTAGAGAATCTGCTCGATCACGGAATCAATACATACATAATGGATTGGCCTTACAACAGACACATCGATCACAGACTCAGGGTGAAGAACCTGGGAGAGTTTCTGGACAGTGTTTTGGTCTAGTAGAAAACCGGAGGTGAGAGGTTTGAAAAAGATACTTCTTGCTCTTCTTCTTTCAGTCTTCTTAACTGGAAGCCTCTTTACAGCAACAACATGGGAAGATCAAGTCATTTACTTCATCATGATCGACCGTTTTTCAAACGGAGATCTATCCAATGACGACATGGGATATGGAGAAGCCGGTACCGACAACTCGCGATACAACGGCGGAGATCTCGCCGGGATAATCGAGAGGCTAGACTACATAAAGGGATTGGGCGCAACGGCAATTTGGATAACCCCACCGGTGGCCAATCAATGGTGGAATCCATGGGTGAATTACGGTGGTTATCATGGATACTGGGCCAGAGATTTCAGGATGATTGATGAGCATTTCGGTGACGTTGCACTCTACAAGAGACTCGTTGAAGCCGCCCACGATAAGGGCTTGCTGGTAATACAGGATATCGTTCCCAATCATGTGGGTGACTATTTTCGTTTCGTAGATGGACAGTTCGAACTCAACTCCGAAAGCGTCCCGACCTCTTCTCCCGAACAGCACCCCTTCTCACTAAACGATTTCAATAATCATAAGGATGAGAGCATTTATCACTGGACTCCCGATATCTATGACTTCAATGACCCTTATCAGAAGCTGAACTACCAGATGTCCGGTCTGGACGATCTCAACACGGAAAATCCTGTGGTAATCTCAGCACTCAAGGATTCTTTCACTTTCTGGATCGAAGAGGCCGATATTGATGGATTGAGGATCGATACAGTAATCTACGTTCCTCTAGAATTCTGGGACGAGTTTCTGAATGGTGAAGAAGGTATCTATGAAGCTGCCGCGAAGAACGGCAAACCTGAATTCATAGCATTTGGCGAGGCCTGGGTTAGAAGCGACCCCTTCGACGATGCTGGGGAAATGGTTATAAAAGAGTTTTTCGAAGCAGGAATGAATTCCATGCTGGATTTTCCGCTGAACATTGAATTGAGAAGTGTATTCAAAGAAGGGAAACCAACAGCGAATATCGGATACAGACTTGAGGCGCGGCAGAGCCACTTCGATCAAACCAGGCTACTGACTTTCATCGATAATCACGACATGGAACGATTCTTGAAAGGGTCAGGATTGGCAAATCTTAAACAGGCTCTGGCCTTCATTTTCACGATTCCCGGCATCCCGGTGATCTATTACGGCACTGAGCAAGGCTTTGTAGAAACTAGGGCAGCGATGTTCGCCGGAGGTTTTGAGTCTGGTGAAATCGACCACTTCGATTCTCAATCTGAGCTCTACAGATATATAAGCGAACTCGCAATGCTGCGACAGGAATACCCTGCGCTGAGGTATGGGGAGGTCAAAGTGCTAAAAACCGACCCCAATGGGCCTGGGATCTTTGTCTACAGCATTGAACATAACGAAGAGAAGATCTTTGTTTTAATGAATACTTCGGGAGAACGTAGGATTCTAGCTAATTTGGATACCGGCCTTGGAGTGGGTCAGTTAATCAAGCCGATTTACACTTTCAATTCGCTCTCCAAAAGCTATCCTGTCGAACAAGGCGGGAAACTCGTGATGACCATGAACCCACGCTCCGTCTACGTGGGAATCGCTTCCGAAGAAACTCGTGAAGTTGAGACACCTGAAATCAAGTTTAACGCGAACCTCGAGGATTTTCAGAGGATCGACTCAACTTATACTGTGACAGGAACAGCTTCGGGAGCCTCCTCCGCGCGGATAATATTCGACATGAGAATTGAAGAGGCAGAAGACATCGAAATAGTCAGCGGAGAGTGGTCTTACGAATGGGACATTTCGAAGTTTGACCCGGGAATCCATTCAATTCTATTCAAAGTCTACGGTGATACAAGAAGAGAATCGATCTACAGCGAAGATTACCGAGTGATTCTCGATATTCCGGAATTGCTTCTAGCTTCGATTCCAGATCCCGAAGGAGATGACTGCGGTCCGGAATGCAGGTACAAATATCCTACAGACATCACTTTCAAGAACCAGATGGACCTGCTAGAGGTTGAAGTCAAGCAGATAGGAGCTTCGATGGTTCTGGGGATTAGAATCAAAGATCTAACCGACTCATGGGGACCACAGAACGGATTTGACCATGTTACCTTCCAAATATTCGTAGATGATCCCAACAGAAAGGGATCAACCGACCTGCCGTTCCTAAACGCGACTATGCCTGACGGACTGGACTGGGATTACTTTATCTTCGCAAATGGCTGGTCAATAGTTGCGTATTCTTCTGAAGGTAGTGGCCCGAAGTCGTTTGGAACTCCCATATCCCTCACTCCACTGGTACAAACGAATAGAATGAATAACGAAGTAATTCTCAGGATTCCCGGCGAGACGGTCGGAAGACCAGAGAGTTTTGAAGGGTTCAACATCTACGTAACTACTTGGGACTTCGATGGAATCGAAGCGGTATATCGAGACATCTATCCTGAACCAAAGAGCTACCATTTTGGAGGCGGAAGCAAAGAAGACCCTTATATTATGGATGACATCCTTATAAGGATAGAATAGGAGGATAGAGAGAGGCCTAGATACAGCTTCGGGAGGAGATTATGCTTTTTTTGCTGATTGTGATTCTGGCCGTGATAGTCGCTGCTTCTCTAATAAGGTCGATGAGTCAGGAAGATGAAGATAATGGAGAGGACATACAAGAGAGCACCGAGATATCATTTAGTCAGCATGCCGTTTCAAGAATGGATGAAAGAGGAATTGAACCGGAGAGAATAAAGCGCATTCTCGAAGAGGGTCGCAGGGTGGAAATTGCCAATTACAACAGACTGAAAGTAACGGACGACGAAATCACCGTGATACTCGAAAAGAGACTCGCTAACTTCGAAGTTGTCACGGTATATTGGAATAGTGGCGAGCGTGAGGAATCGCTACTAGATGATTGACAAAGAGATTCGTGATTCATTAACCGAGCCATATGTTCAGGTTTCTTATGAAGATATCTTATAGCCTAAGACCCTCTCAGAAAGCGGGGATAAGATGGAAGAAAAGAAAGATAGAGTTGTTGAATTGTTAAGAGAATACATGTCTTTGCCCGAGGAGGAAGTCCCCAAGAGGCTGGTCTTCTTGAAGGAAGCAGTTTCGATCCTCAGTGATCAGGGGAAGACCCTTGCTGCCCACGAAATAATCGATAGAGAAATCAAGAAGTTCGATCACTTCGATTCTCTGGAAATGGCAGGTTTGCTGAACACAATGGTGAAACTGAGCGCGCTTGTCGGTAAATTTTCACAGGCAGTTGAATATTCGCGTAGAGCACAGGCTATCTGTGCTGAAAAAGGCGAAAAGGAATTGTATGCGAGAGTTCTCATAAACACGTCCGGACTTTACTTGAAGATGAATGATTTTGGCAAAGCTCTGGCCAATGTGAACAGAGCTTTGGAGATAGCAAGAGAGAATGGGGACGAGATTAACGTTGCATGCTGTTTAGACAATATCGCATTTATCACGGAAAATGGAGAGTATGAAGAATCGGGGATTCCAAACTTTGAAGAGGCAATAGAGATAAAGGAAAGGCTCAATATGAAGACTGAGCTACTGAATAGTTATCTCAATCTTGCCGAGCTGTACTACGAATCGGGGAGAAAGACCGATGCCAGAGAGCTTTTGTCCAGAGCGAAATCATTGGGTGAAGAAAACGAAGACCAACACGTTATTGCAGAGACGATGAAATACGAAGCCCGTTTCTTGAAAGGCGAGGGAGATTTCACCTCGGCAATGAGCCTGCTTGAGGAAGTCAGGGAATACCATCAAGAAAATGGAAACAAGACTGAATTGCTTGGAGTATTGAACGATATCTCTTCAGTGTATGAGTTGATGGGAAACTCAAAAGAGGCCTTGAACATGTTCAAACAGATAACGGAATTGAGCCGGAGTATTTTCAAGGAAGAACAGGCAAGGTCGATAGCCCAGCTGGAATCATCATTCGAGGCGAGGGAAAAACTCAGGGAAATCAACGACCTGGCAGAGCAAAACAAGAGACTTAGAACGGTCAATGAAGAGATATCGGAGAAAAACAACGAACTCCAGGAAATGAAAGCCAAGCTGGAGGAAATTAATAAGCTTCTGGAAAAGCAGGCGGAAACCGACCCATTGACCGGGCTGTTGAATCACAGGAAGATGAAATCAGTGCTGGACAGTGAGATTTCGAGAGCAGAGAGATACGAAACTCCCCTGACTATGATAATGCTTGATCTAGATGATTTCAAGTCCGTTAATGATTCTTTCGGCCATTTGAAAGGCGATGAACTTCTTGCCGACATCGGAGAATCTATAAGGTCATCTATCAGAAAGAACGACTTTGCCTTCAGATACGGAGGCGAAGAGTTCCTAATCCTCCTACCTTGCGCAGATGTGGAAAAGGCATCGGAATTCTACTCGAGAATGAAGAGATCCCTTCAGGAGAAGCTTGATATTGAGGTCTATTTCAGTGCGGGTGCAAGGCAGTGGAAAGGGGAGTCCTCGGACGAATTCATTTCCATTGTGGACAAATTGCTCTATGAGGCAAAAGCAAAAGGAAAAGACAGGCTTGAGATAAGTGAAGCAGCTATTTGAGAAAGGTGGATGAAATGAGTCAGAAAGATCACGAGAAGAGCTACACTGATTATTACGAGGAGTATCTTTCGAGAAATGAGTTAGCCGTTGAGGAAAGACTGGCGCTTCTCAGGAAGTTCCAGCAAGCTTTGACAAGCTCGGGAGAGACTCTCATCGCCTTTGAGACCGTAAGCAGGGAACTGGAGAAATTTAGAGGAGTAACCAGTCGCGAGATGGGTCTTGCATACAATGGTATGATTAGAATCAGTTGTCAATCAGGTGAGTTTTCAAAGGCTCTTGAATATGCTTCCGATGCAATTGCTATCTTCAATGAATTGGGAGAAGAAAAGTTACTGTCGATGGTCTACAACAACATCTCCGGTGTCTACTTGAAAATGGGAGATTTCGAGACATCAGTAGAATATTCTGAGAAGGCGGTTTGCCTTGCCAAAAAGAATAACGACGAGCTATCACTTGCCAAGTATCTAAATAACAAGGGAATTGCTATTGAAAACATCACGGAGGACGGTTCAGGTGTGCCGTTTATCCAAAAGGCAATTGAAATCAAGGAGAAGAACTCTCTTAAGGGAGATCTCCCCTCCAGCTATATGAATCTTGCCGACATCTTCCTTTATACCGGAAGAAAGAGCGAAGCAATTGATCTCCTAAGGAAGGCCCGTAAGATAGCAAGTGAAAACTGCGATGATTACTCTCTTGCAGATATATGCCGCTACGAAGCAGAGTATTACGAGGCGACGGGAGATCTAGACTCTGCTCTGGAAGCCCTTGAACATTCACTCGAATATCACAGATCGAAGGGAAACAAATCGGACATCCTTCACAGGCTAAAGGCCATCTCCAAAATCCAGGAGGCAAAGGGAGATGTTGATGGAGCTTTGGAAAAATACAGGGAGATAGCAAGACTAAATTCCGAGGTATTCAGGGAAGAAGAAGCCAGAGTGATTGCAAAGCTGGGAGCGACCTTTGCTACCGTACAGAAGCTCAAGGAAATAGAGGAGATGACGGAGAAGAACCATGAAATTGACGAAGCTAACAGGTTAATGATTGCGAAGAACAAAGAACTAGTAGAGGTGCAAAACCAACCGGAATTGGCAAATCGACTTTTGAAGGAGAGAACCGAGACAGATCCGTTGACCGGTCTTATGAACCAGAAGAAGATGTTTGAAGTACTTGAATACGAAATCAATAGAGCAAAAATGTACGGCGGGAGTCTCTCCGTAATAATGATTGACATTGACGATTTCAAGCAATTCAATGACACTTTCGGGCATCAGAAGGGAGACGAGATACTTGAGGCCTTTTCTTCACTTATCGCTTCCAAAACAAGGAGTGTCGACTATGTTTTCAGATACGGCGGAGAGGAATTTGTCATCTTGCTGCCTTCAACCGGTCTCGAAGGGGCCTTATCTACGGCAACCAGAATACTTGAGTCAGTGAACACATCAGAAGAATTGAAGATAACCTTTAGTGCCGGTGTTGCCGAGTGGAACCAGGAACGCTCTCGTGAGTTATTGCTGAAGACAGACAGATTGATGTACGAGGCAAAGAGAATGGGCAAGAACAAAATCCAATATCAGTAAGGCTTGCATCCGGGAGATGCACAATGAAAGACGAAAGATCGGTCGATGGGATTCTTAGAGAGTACAGAGTTTCTATGGAATGCTCTTTGAAGGCGATGAACCTCTACACGGAACTGGGCCTATCCTGACGATGCTAACGATGTGATTGGAAACAGTGAAGCGACCGCATCTACGTGGATGAGCTCGATAAGAGAATAGAATACACTGACAGAGCTATCCAATACTCACTGGCAAAGGAAAACTAGTTATCTGCATCCATATTAATGAAGAATTGGGGGATAATCCTCAACAGACTCGGGAAGAAAGTGAATAGATTGAGCTTCATTATCTGTCGTAGTAAAGCAATCCCATCTTAGGACACAAAGTACCGCTGTAGAGGAGGAGAAATGAGAGTCCTGTTTCTTGGCACCGCAGCTTACGAGGGCCATCCAAATGTCTTCTGCGACTGTGAAAACTGCAGAAAGGCGAGGCTGGCAGGAAATGAAAGCTTCAGGCTTACGGCTTCCGTATATGTTGACGACGATCTGCTCATCGATTTCGGGCCGAATATCATGTCTGGGGCTCAGAAGGCAGAGGTTTCTCTTTTTGATGTAAAAACTCTCTTAATAACCCACTCCCACTCAGATCATCTGTACCTTCCAAACTTCGGCTATAGAATGAACAGATACAATGCCTCTTATGACAGACTTCCTCGAATGAGCGTTCTCGCCAATTCTACCGTCCTCTCTCTCATTTCCAATTCAGTCTACTTTGACCCGGAGAAAACCGTCCTTCTCCAGGCGGAACCTTATGAAGAAATCGAGGTTAACGATTGTACCGTAATCCCTGTGCCTGCAGTACACAAAGTTAAAGAAGACGAGCAACCGTTTATATTTCTGCTCAAGAAAGGTGGGAAATCATTCCTTTATGCGACCGATACCGGCCCAATCGAAGACTCTTCATTCGGCCGTCTTAAAGACCTAATTGATAGTCCGATAGATATTGCAGTTGTTGATTCGACTTTGGGATTCATGAAAGAAGTGCTCTTTCCATATCACCATACTGCTGAGCAAGTAATCTCCACAAAGAACAGAATGAGGGAGTTTAGAATTATAGATGACAACACTCTGGTAGTCGCCCATCACTTTTCACACTATCCAAACCCGCCCAAGAAGGAACTTGAAGAGTTCTACAACCGCTATAAGGTTGTAGTAGCACACGACGGACTACTGCTAGACATATAATGCGACAGTTCATTTATTGCAGAATTATCGTCGCCTAACCAAATCCTGTCAGAAGAAGTCTTAGCACCCGTCAGTTATTTTTGGGCTTGAGCAAATTACCGTCGCCGTTAGTGCTCACCGACTCTGTATGATTTCATACGTCGATTTCTAAATGCCTAAGACAAGTCTAGCGCTTGAGGATTTCATCTACACCCTCGAACAATTCAACATCTTCCCTTTGCAGAAGATCAGAATAGAACTCCTCTTTACTTCTATTTCCAAACACATAATCAATGAAGCCATGTATCACACTGTATAGATAGTACTCTCCGCCATCCTTCATGAAGACACCCGTAAAATCCAAGAAGTTAGCAAGGGGTGAGATTTGATCAAGCATCGCAAAATCGGGATGCTTAGCATCAGGGATTATTATATGATAAGGCGGAACGCTGCTTGAGTTAATCAAATCGGCTATTCTTCCTGATTCCTCGCGTTCCTTCCACTTATCGGTCTCCATGATCAACGCTGGTATTTTTATACCTTTGCTTATCTCCCGCTCGTTCATAACAAAAAGTGCGGGATCAAAAGTCAACAGAGCTTTTATTCTTTCATCGTAAAGAGAAGCAAAATGAACAACTCCTCCCCCACCTGAATGACCAAAAGCAATCACTCTTTCGGTATCAAAGACGCCGGCCAGAACATGGTTGCTTTTGTTCAGTTCGACGAGCTTATCGATAACAAACGATAAGTCCTCTGCCATAAGTTTCATCGAAAGTCTTACTCCCTCCTCAAATGTCTCGGCTCCGGGGAGTTCCATGACTCTGTCTCTATTGAAATGGAACTGGGTACCATCGGAAAATTCAACAACGGATGCTCCGTATGGATGCTCAATCCCAATCACGACTATACCTCTGCTCGCCAAATACTCAGCAAAAGCAAAATACAGCGGTACGATAGCCGGAGTTCCCGGCGAGAGAATCACCGCTGGTAGATTCCTGGCATCAGCAGAAGGTACGGCATCTAAGAAGGAATTGGTCTTAACGGCACGCAAGTGTTGAAACAATATGGGAGGAAGATCGTAATTTTCAGCAAGGCTGTTCACAAAAACCGAGTGATTCCTGAACCACGGGCTTCTTCTGCTTCCCGAGGTATCGTCGGAGGGATACCAGATGTCTATTATCAATCTTCTGGACATTTTTGCATCCGAGAATGGATCGAGTCTTGTTTCATCGCTCAACTCAATTATCTTAAGTCCGACTTCGTACTTTCCACCAGGGTCGGGTACTTTGGTTGTAGGAAATAAATAAGCGAGAATTCCGATTGCAGTAATAGCGATTGCTCCAATAATCAGCGCTATATCTATGGTTCCACGAGTTCTACTCATGATATCACCTCTACCCAATTATATACAAAATTGATCGGAATATCGTGCGCTCGAATGATCGACTACCTTCAAGAAACTATCTGTAATCTGAGTTTGTTTTCAGTTTTGCAATGTTATAGTTGGTCTTGAGGAAGGCTATTTTCTTCCGGGGGAGTACTATGAGAAGATCATTGTCAACCGTCTTTTTCATTCTTTTGTTTCTTACCCTCTTTGCTGAAGTAAGGTACAAATTTGGTGGAGACACCGATTATCCACCTTTTGAATATGCTAATGACCGCGGAGCTCCGGTGGGATTCAACATCGATGTCCTTAGGGCAATATCTAGTGCTCTCGATTTTGACGTTGAGATAGAGCTAAGAGTCTGGACGAGCGCAAGAGCCGCTCTGGAGGACGGCAAAATTGACGGTCTGCTTGGAATGTGCTACTCGGAAGAGAGAGATATACTTGTCGATTTCTCTAATCCGCACATAATACTTCATGGCTCTATTTTCTCTAATAGGAAGACTGGCAGATATTCTTCTCTCAATGATCTTAGAGAACTGAGAGTTGCCGTTCAGAAGGGCGACTTAATGGACGAGCTTGTCTCTAGTGAGGTAGCTGGAAGTGAGATCGTGAGAGTCGAGTATCCCGAAATTGCACTCCGGATGCTCAATGAGGGACAGGTCGATGCAGTACTACTCGGTAAGATACAGGGTTTGTATTTGATTAAGGAACTTTCTCTAAAGAATATCTTGGTGTCAGAGGATCCTTTTGTAAGGCTAGAATACTGCTTCGCAGTGAAAGAAGGAGATGTAGAGTTATTGTCTTTACTTAACGAAGGTTTGGCGATAATTTCTTCGACAGGAGAATACCGACAGATTTACAACAAATGGTTTGGAGCCATTGATGCAAATGCAAGTAACAGTCCGTGGCAGAGTTTCCTTTTATTCGCCCTTCCCGCTGCTCTGATCATGCTCTTGGTGTTGGGCGGAAAGTATCTGTGGAACAGGACTTTGAGGAAAGAGGTAAGAGAGAAGACGGCATTTTTGAGCGCGAAACTCGCGGAAGAAAAATCAGTTGAGACTCAGCTCTCCCTATCTGTACAGAGATATAAATCAATGTCAGAGACTATCTCAGATTACTACTACGAAATTGACTTCTCAAATGACGGGGAAGACCACGAAGTCTGGAGAAGCGAAGCCTTTGAAAGGATAAGCGGGCACAGTCTTGATTCACCCGACCTTCAAGAACTGGACTGGGAATCAGTTATTCATCCTGAGGACCTTGATTGCTACAAAGGGCATTTTGAAAGCGTGAGATCTGGAAATGAAGAGAGAATTGAATATCGTATTGTAAGGAAAGACGGCGCGCTTAGATGGGTGAGCGAGTACTCGAAGCCAAGTTACTCGAAAGATTCCTCCAGAGTAAGAGGCATCCGAGGAGCGGTAAGAGATATCACCGATGAAAAACTTGTGAAAGACGAGCTGGAAAGAACAAAGGAGAAGGTCTCTAAGCTTCACGATATCGCTTTGAAGATGGAGAAATCAAACGAAGAGGACACGATCTTCCACTCGATCATTGATGCGTCGGCCAATATCCTCGGGATGGAAATGTTCGGTCTCTATCTCCTCTACAATCAGGAAATCGTCACCCTTGAGACGAAGGGCGAGGTGGCATCGATGCAGGGCTACCTATTCAGGAGCGGCATTTTGAGAGACTCTATAGAAAACGGGAATACTACCTTTATAAGTAACAGTTCACTCTGCAAAGTCATAACCGACTGCGAGCAATCGATCTTGGCGGTCCCGATGAAGAGTATAGGAGTTCTCGTCTCGTACCATGACTCTCCAATGAAACAGGAAGAGGTAAAGCTAGTCGAGATTCTTATGGCTCATGCAGTTGAAGCGATCTATAGAATTCGTTCAGATAAGGAGATTCACTATGTCACCTTCCATGACCCACTTACCTCCTTATACAACAGATCATTCTTCGAAGAGGAGGTCGAGAGACTCAATGTACAACGGCAAATGCCTATAAGCATCGTGATGGGAGATGTGAACGGACTGAAAATCGTAAACGATGCCTTCGGTCATCTAGAAGGTGATAGACTACTGAAGACTGTTGCAGACTGCCTGAAATCCTCCATGAGATCCGACGACATAATCGCCAGATGGGGAGGAGATGAGTTTATAATGCTGCTTCCTCAAACAGATACGCAGTCTGCAGAATCTCTTGTTGGCAGAATCAGGAAAGCCTTGAATCGGATAACGGGCTTCAGTCTTCCTATAAGCGTCTCCTTTGGAATCGGAACGAAATTCGATGCTGATCAGGATTTTCGCGAAGCTCTTATCTCCGCTGAAGAAAGAATGTATAGAGACAAACTCCTGAACAACATATCCATGAGAAGCAGAACGGTCCAGGTGCTAGAGAAGAGTTTGCTTAACAAGAGTTATGAGACGGAAGAACATACGGAAAGGGTCAAGACTCTCAGCAGGGATTTCGGGAAGTTCATCGGATTGTCTGAAGCCGAACTCGATAATCTTCTGCTCCTTGGTGCTCTGCACGATATTGGAAAGATAGCAGTTCCTGAGGAGATACTAACTAAAGCGGGCAGTCTGACCTCTGAAGAATGGAAGAAAATCAAGTCCCATCCCGAAGCCGGATTTAGAATAGCCCTCTCTTCGCCAGAGCTGGTGGGAATCGCGGATGAGATCTTAAGTCATCATGAATGGTGGGACGGCTCAGGGTATCCCCGAGGACTGGTTGGCGAATCAATTCCGCTTCTGGCAAGAATGATGTCAATAATAGACGCTTACGACGTTATGACAAGCGGAAGGCCGTACAAGCACCCGGTATCCTCTGAAGAGGCAATAGAAGAGCTGCGCAGATGTGCTGGGAAGCAGTTCGATCCAGGGCTGGTTGATTCCTTCGTCAGTTTCTTGAACGTATAACGTCGTTCATTTGAGCGAGGTTAGTTCTCGATAAGCCTCGTAGGCTCGAGGTCGCGGGTACGGGTGTGCAGTAAGAAAAGAGATTCTTCGTTTTGGAGCGAGAATCTTTTCTTCGTTCCTAGACAAGGTGACAGATCATTCAATTTTCTGAACAACCAAGAGCTTTCATCTGAAGCGGGCCCAGCGCTAAAGGATCTTCTTGTCTCCTCCGCCCTAACCACTACGTCGGCTTTCTACTCTGTATATGGATCGGCTATAAAACAGTTGAAAGCACTTTCTGCGGCTCGCGATCATTCAGTAGGTTTTGTGCTCTCCAGAAGTCTCAGCTTTCTTCTTGCCTCTTTTATCCCCAGTTTCTTAAGAATGTACTTACCCAAAGCGTACTCAAGAGGGAACCAGGAAACATGCCCAGTAGGCACTATATATCTTTTCGGTCGGTCGAAGGCCTCCCACAACTGTTTTCTCGTCTGTATCGGAAGAGTCTTGTCAAAAAGCGCCTCGATCATGGTCACCTTATTGCTGTCGTTGAACCGAGCATATGCAATAGGATCTATCTTGAACAGGGGGTGGAGGTCGGATTCTAGCAGCTCGGAGGCACTCTTCATTTTCTTGACTGCCAGAGAGTCTTCTTCGAATCTCGCGTTCAGTCTCTTCTCATCGTTCAAATACCCTTCTTCACCCGAACCGCTTCTCAGCGACCGGCGAACAGATTTCAGCACGGGGGACTGCCACATAATCCTGGCGATGTTGCCGCCGACAGTCATTAGAATCAAGTTGTTAATTCTTTTGTCAATTGCACTTACTATTGTGGAGACCATACCTCCAAGACAATATCCAAATAGACAGTTGTTGTCCCACCAGATATTTTCTTGCTGGAGCAAGTCGATGGTTGTCATAGTATCCACGACGGCCTGTTCCCAGAATAGCGTCAACCTTCTTAGATCTGGCGAAAAGAAGTCCTTTCCGCTGGTAGAACCACTTGCCGTTCTCGTATAATTTCCCGGAAGTATCATCACGGAGGCTTGCAGACCGGCACTTGCCAAATGGCTTCCCATCCAGAAGAGGAATGGGATATTGACAGTGCCCAAGCCGTGAAGTATCAGTATCGAGCCAACGGCACGTTCTCTTGGGGAAAAATGATATACCTCGACGTTTTCGGTTCCCTTCGTGCAGTTCTTGTACAGAGAAGGATACTTTATGATAGAACAACGATAGTGTTTGCCTTTGAATATATAACCACTGGAAAACTCTATCTTCTTCTTCTCGTATGAGAAATCGGGGTTCATCTGCATACTATCATACCCCTAGTACAGAAACTCAGGCTTTCCATCTCATCGGTTAGCACAAGCGCCGCTTTAGAATTCACGGAAATGTCCCGCAGAACTCTGACAAGAGCATCAATTGAAACCGGATCCAGGCCAAGCAGAGGTCTGACAAATACGTAGAGATCACAGGCCTCAAACCTCAAATGGGAGAGCTTAACGTCCTCATCACTTACGATTCCGGCAAAGCCGTCTATCTCTTCAAGACCTGCAAGAAAGCTCTTCACGGACACTACACTCTCTTTGTTTAGAATGTAGCTTCTTCTAAGCTTTTTGGTCGATATGAAGCTGCGTGCTTTCTTCAGCATTACTTGAGAAACGAGTCCGCTGTTCTTCAAGGTTGCTGAGAAATACTTCTCTGCATCTGAAGAAGGTCCTCTGGAACCAAATCTTTCAAAGAAGCTCTTGGCCTCCCTGAATATCGGAACCGCATTTTCAGAAAACGGATCCTGCCGCGTAATTGCCCGGGTGAGTTCCCTAATAATCTCAGAGCTACCACAAAAAACATGGATGAGCTCGCCCCTACTGATTTCCAGATCCTTACCAGTACCAGCGACATTCCCGATTTCGATCAGGGGTTCTCCTTCAAAAGGAGGAATCGAGCGATCGTTTGAAGCCCCGATTCTCCGAAGTATCTCCCCTCTGTCGAGCGGAACCGGGAGATCTACAACTGTCGAATTCTCTATGAAAAACAGTCTATCCGCCTTCTGCATTATTTCGGGATCTGGGGTTGCAACAAGGACCGATGCTCCCCTATTCTTGACATCGTTTATCATTTTGAGCAGTCTTTCCTTGTACGGGCTGTTCAGCACGGAGAAGAGATCGTCAATCAATAAGACCCTTGGTTCTGAGAAAGCTGCAATCGCAAACTCAAGCAAGGATTGGTCATCTGCTGAAAGTGATGAGACTTTTGCAGAAGGTTCATACTCCAGGCCGACTTCCTTAAGTAGTCTAGAACTCTCTTGATTCATTTTCTTTCTGCTGATTGAAAACTTTCCACTTCCGAGGAAGATGTTCTCTGCAATCGTGAGGTCTGGAACAAGCATGTATTCCTGATATACTGCACTAATACCGATGTGTCTGGCATCGACTATAGACCGCAGCTCAACCCGCTTCCCATCGAAAACAATCTCACCATTATCCGGGCTTATGTCACCACTAAGAATCTTAATGATCGTCGACTTCCCAGAACCGTTCAGTCCGCCTAAAACTGTAAGCTGACCACTATCTAGATCTAAATCGACGGCTTTAAGAACTTTCTTTCCTCCGTATGACTTTTCTATCCCTCTCGCCTCGATAACTCTCATAGGACTTCAGCTCCAACTAGAAATCTTCTCCGCCCACTTCTTCCAAGACCCTCGAAGATTATTGCACAGTTATATACTACCAGATGAGAACTCTGCTCATCACTTTATGACGGGAACAAACAGATGCATCCTGCTCTTCTTGTCAACCATTAGAAGGTAATCGTCTCTTATCAAAAGGTAAATCGTAGAGTTACTCATTCTCGAAAGAACAGACTGGAGCTTCCTGGGGTCGACTTGAACGGCAAACTCCTCACCGTCAAATTTCCCGATCTCACACTCATATCGAAGACTTCCTGCTTTCAGAAAGAATCTGATCCTTTTCTTATCTGAGATCATCAGAATGGAGAAGCCTTGTTTGGAAAGTCTGACAATCTTTCTCAAAGCCGACAGAAGAGCCCTCTTCTGTACCCCGACTCCTCCTTCGACTTCTTTGAAAAGAAACGCAGGCGGTACGGGAAAACCAGTCTCGTCGGTGCATATGGAGAAAAGCAGAGGTCCCGCCTTTAATCCGAGCTCGGAAATACCTGTACCCGCATCGAGCTCTTTCGTCGACAACAACTCCAAAGACTTAACAAGATGCCTTGTGGTCACGTACTGTAAAGAAAAATGAAAGTCTGTTCTTGGTTCGTTTCTAAGCATTGAGAGAAGGATTGCTCTACCTGCAGAAGCAGCGAGTACAGTTTCACTTCCTTTGGAAAAAATCTCGATAGTATCTCCTTCCTGTGAAGCTGCAGATATGAAATCCAGAGATTCGTTGAATTCCTTCAAAAGAAAGCGAGAGGAGTACTCGAACTTCCTCTCCATCGAAGGAATGTTCTCGCCTCGAGCCTTCTGCAATGTGAGCACTTCTGAATCTGTTCTGATTTCAATGTTGTCTCCGTCTGAGGAGAAGATTATGTTTGACTCCTCGTCAGAGCTCTTGAGAACCCTGGCGTAGTCAATCGGTATCGAGAATACTCCGGTGAAAGGCGTGATTGGAAGCCCGGAAGAAAACTCAAGCTTCATACAACCATCGGTCGCGAAGAACTTCAATCCCCTCCTGTAATAGATCTGGAAATAGCGGAAAGAAGGCTCAACGGACCCCGAAACTCTTCCAAAGAGATCGATCAACTTTGCAAAATCGGAAGAAGCCAACTGGAAATTCATTTCTTCCCTCAGAACAGCCTGATCTGTTCTTTCTCGGCAAGACCCTTCAGAGCGCCGTGCTTTCTGAGCATTTCAACGCTGGTCTTGTTCAGAGCAGTTCTTCTTATCAGATCCTCCACTGAAGAGAATACTCTTTTTTCTCTCTCCTGCTCAATAGACCTCGCCGCCTTGTCTCCCATGTTTTGGAGCCTATTGAAAGGTATTCTGAGCGATCTCCCTTCAATCAAGAATCTCGTTGGATGCGATTTCATCAAGTCGACGTTCAAGAAGCCAAATCCCCTGAGTAACATTTCCATCACTACCTCCAGGAGAGTCTCTTTTGCCCTGTCTTTGACGTTCCTTTCTTGATCACCTCTAAGTCTGATAATCTCTTTCTTGATCGTATTGACGTCCGATGTACAAATATCTATGTCGAACTCTCCACCCTTAATTGAAAAATAGGTGCTGTAGAAGGCGAGGGGATAGTGTACTTTGAAATACGCCACTCTGTATCCCATGCTAACATATGCAGCGGCATGGGCTCTTGGAAAGAGATACTTGATCTTCTTGCATGAGTTGATGAACCATTCGGGAGCGCCACTTGATCTCACTTTATCTTCATCGTCCCTGTTGAGACCCTTTCCCTTTCTGACCTTTTCCATGATCTTGAAGGCCTCCTTTGGATCCATTCCCTTAGCAATCAGGTAGTTCATTATATCGTCGCGACAGGCTATAACATGAGAAAGTGAGGCTTGTTTCGAAGTAATGATGTCCTTAGCGTTATTCAACCACACATCAGTTCCATGGGAAAGACCCGATATTCTTACCAGTTCGCCGAAACTTGAGGGTCTTGTATCTGCAAGCATGCTCCGAACAAAAGTCGTGCCGAACTCGGGGATTCCCAGGGTGCCCATGTCGGTTCCAAGCTCGTGGTATTTCACTCCCAGAGGTTTTAGTGAAGAGAAGATCGCCAGAGTCTCAGTATCATCCATTGGAATGCTTTCTGGATCAACTCCAGTTATGTCCTTCAGCATCCTGATAAACGTAGGATCGTCATGGCCTAGAGCGTCTATCTTAACCAGATCATCATGAATTACCTCATATGCGAAGTGAGTTGTCAGCGTTGAACTCTTTGTATCGTTTGCGGGGTGCTGAACCGGTGTGAAAGTATGAACGTCCATGTCTTTCGGCACGATCATAAGACCACCGGGATGCTGACCAGTTGTTCTTTTTACTCCTACGATGCCACGCGCAATTCGCTCCTGTTCAGCCCTTCTAAGCGTTCTACCGCTCTTTTCAGAATAGGCCCTTACGAACCCAAAGGCCGTTCTTTCAGCTAGAGTAGAGATCGTTCCTGCTCTGAATACATGGTCTCTGCCAAACAGTTCTTCTATAAAGGCGTGGGCCCGTTCCTGGTACTCTCCAGAGAAGTTCAGGTCTATATCTGGCACTTTGTCCCCCTCAAATCCCAGGAAGGTCTCAAAAGGAATGCTCTGGCCATTCTTTGCCATCTCATTCCCGCAACCCGGGCATTCCATTCTAGGAAGATCATAACCGGATTCGAGATCGGTTTCAGGAAAGATCGACTTGCCACATTCGGAACAGAGATAATGTGGTGGAAGCGGATTTACCTCAGTTATTCCGATTACATTGGCCACCAGGGAGCTTCCTACTGAACCCCTTGAACCGACCACGTAACCTTCCTCATTGGACTTTGCGACCATTTTCTGAGCGATGAGATACAAGACCGCGTAGCCATGACCGATTATTGCGTCAAGCTCACGACTGAGCCTCTTTTCGACGATTTCCGGCAGAGGATTTCCATACAACCGTTCGGCATTCTCAAGAGCCATTCTCCTTACTTCTTCTTCTGCGCCTTCTATTACTGGAGGGTGTAGCTTCCCCTCAATCGGAGTCACCTCCTCGATCATTGAGGAAATATACCTTGAATTATCGATAACCACTTCCTTTGCAATAGCCTTGTCTTCGAAAATATCGACTGCTTTGTTCATCATCTCCTCCGTTGTATGGAGATACAACGATGGTTGGTTCTGAAAGTTATCGTAATCCTGAGCAGCATTTATTGCGGCTCTATAAATGTCATCATGTGGATTTATAAAGTGCACATCCCCAGTCATAACTACAGGAATGTTCAGTCTCTTGCCAACTCTGTAGAACTCACGGTACATCTTGGTCAATGTGTCTCTCGACATATTGGTCTCGCCCTCGCTAGTGTCAATATTGTCTAGTGGCATAACCTCAATATAGTCGTAGAATTTCGCAATTTCCTCCAGCTCTTCGGTACTAGCGCCACCGATAAATGCTTTGGATAGTTCACCCGAGACACAAGCGCTACCTATCAGAAGCCCATCTCTGAAATCAGTTAATAGGCTCTTGGGAATCCTCGGCTTCATATAGAAGTACTTCGTGTGAGAGGCTGTTACCAACCTGTATAGATTTTCGAGACCCTTCTTGTTCTTGGCCAACATACTTACATGAACCGGCTTAAGAGAGTCGAGATTTTGGTTCTTTCTCAGTTTTTCAAGCTCGCCAACGCTCTGAATCCCTCTCTTTTCCGCCAGCTGAATGAACTTCTTCAGGACTTCGGCGGTAACCTTTGCGTCCTCGTAAGCCCTGTGATGATCAAAATGTCCAAGTTTGAGGCGCTTCACAACGTTATCTAGTGAATAGCTCTTGGATTTGAATAAGCTTTTTGCAAGGGCAAGCGTATCGACGCATGGCATCTCCCAATCTCCTCCGAAATGTTTCTTAACAGAGTTGCGGACGAAGCCGTAGTCAAAGGAGGAGTTGTGAGCAACAAGTATGCTTCCCTCAGTGAACTTTACAAATTCGGGGAGCACTTCTTTGATCGAACGAGCATCGGAAAGCATGTCTTCAGTTATTCCCGTCAAACTAGAGATCAGAGACGAGAGTTCTCTTTCAGGCTTAATAAAAGATGAGTATGTCTCAATGACTTCGCCGCCTCTCATCTTTACCGCACCGATCTCAATTATCTCATCTTCCTTTGGGTTGAGACCCGTCGTCTCGAGATCAAAGACAACGAACAAAGCTTCATCTAGAGATGAGGTGTCTTCGTCTATGTTCATCGTTATTTGCTCTGAATCGTTTATCATGTAACCTTCCATACCGAAAATAGGCTTGATTCCATTCTTCTTAGCTGCAAAGTAGAACTCCGGCACTGACTGAACTACCCCATGATCAGTCACGGCAGCCGCGTCATGTCCCCACTCTCTGAAAGTGTTCACTAGCTCTTTGACGTCAACAACTGAGTCCAAAGCACTCATCTTGGTATGCAGATGCAATTCCACACGCTTTTCGGGAGCATTGTCAACACGCCTTGAAAGAGTCGTTCTGTTGATATCTCTGGGAATCAGAACCTCGTCTTTAATCCACGTATCGGTTTCCATCTTCCCTCTTATGGTAAGCTCATCGCCTTCGCGGAGCTTTTCGGAGAGGGAACGAGCATTTTCACCGATAAGTTTTACAGTAAGAGAATCCGTGTAATCAGTTATGTTGAACGTAAGAATGAAGAGCTTTCCGTTTCTCGACTCCAGTCCAAAGGTCTTACCACTGACCACTACATCGGTCTCGTTTCCAAGAACCTCTTTCATTTTCTTTGAGACAGCTCTTATTTCTCTTCCTATCAGAACCAAATCAGCCTCACCGGAAGAGACCTTGCTCTCTCTTTCAACTTCGGGATATGAGGAATCTTCGTCAACGGTCAGCTCCTCGTCCTCACGGATATCTAGAACTATATCAAATGGTATGGTTCTCTCGCATACCTTTTCGATCGCTTTTCTTAAATCGTGCTTTTTTGAACTGATTCTCTGAAATGAAAACTGATCGTGAACAGTGATCAGAATTCTATTCTTCTCGAACACCATTTCGGAAGAAGCAAGGTATGAAGATGCGCCGTTGGTGAGTTTGAGTATCTCTCTGAACTGCTCTTCAGTTATCCTCGAAACTTCTTTCTCTGCACCTGCGGTCTCAAAATCTCCAGGTTCAAATGAAAGCCTAACAGAAGAACCGAGAAGTCGCATCGCTTCTTCACGAAAGGTAGATTCTAGATAATGTCTCACGTCTTCGTTTACCTCGCAAGAGAAATCGATCGAGACCTCTCTTGATGCACAGTCAATAGTTATTCCAGATATTTCAATACCCCCACAGTCAAAGGCTGGATCGGACTTCAACACTCTTGAAAGAAGTCTCGAAATAGGGAGCTTAAGATTCTTCATACAAAGTTTCATGCCTTTCGAACACCTCCGGGAAACTTCCTCGCCGCAAGGTGGCACCATGCAACAGCTAAGGCGTCAGCGGCGTCGTCGGGCTTTGGGTTTTCCTTCATCCGCAAAAAGGCCTTCAGAGTTCTTTGTACCTGTCCCTTTTCCGCTCTGCCATAACCTGTGACAGCAAGTTTCACCTGGTGAGGAGTGTATTCGAATATGGGAACTTCATGTCTTCTCATAGCGAGGAGAATAACGCCTCTCGCTTCACTAACCTGTATTGCAGTCGTGACATTCCTGAAGAAGAATAGCTCCTCGACTGCAGATTCATCGGGTCCGTATTCCTGAAGCAGGACTTCCAGTTGATCGTGGATCTTCAGTAGTCTGTCAGGGATAGGTTCATTAGGCTCGGTCCTGATCGCCCCATAAGATACAAGCTCGATCCTTGAAGATCTCATCTCGACAATACCGTATCCAACAGTACCAAAACCCGGATCAATTCCCAGAACCCTCACACAAGCCGGCAATTACCAGCACCTCCAAAAAAATCAAACCATCATTATAGAAAAACAGAATTGAGTACAAGTCCCCTCAGATTAGAATCGCAAGTTCATTCTCTCATCGGCTTCCCGAAATTTCAAATGCGAAACCGGCATCGCGTGCTAAGATCAGTTTGACCAAAAATCCGGTGATAGTCTTGAAGTTACTGCCCTGAATATATTCTAACCGCACGCAGCCTGAAAGAAGTTAAGCAGATATTGATTGGAAGATCTTGCGGGTTGCTGGACTATTATGAAACATGCATCTTGAGAGATACACCCTAAAAAAGAAGAGAGCCCCTAAGGACTCTCACTGGCGGGGACGACGAGACTTGAACTCGCGGCCACCGGTGTGACAGACCGGCATGATAACCAAACTTCACCACGTCCCCGAACAGATAAGATTTTACATTACTCGCATCTTTCTGTCAATAGCCCGATATGCCGTGATGATATTGCTGTTAATTGAGAAGGCCAAGCAATAACTACGGGGAAATGAAGCGATTCGATATGAAACACCCGCAAGCAAATCGGGATATGGAAGAGAAAATTATCGTCGGGAATTGTTCACCAAATCCTGGAAAGACTACGAATCGTTTAATATGTTTTTTATGACTCCATTCGTACACATACCACGTAAGATACATTCTATCGCGTAATTATCGTAATAATTTTGCATATTACTGTGACAATCTGCGATTTAGGTAACACAGGAGGGCTATTCGCGAATACTTAGTGCTTATCATATCTAATTTACTTAATTACTATTTTTCTATATGACATATATAATGATATTATTTCAGTATCGTAACTACATAGAAAGTAGGGAACTCCGATGTTGAAGTGGTGTTTTTTGATTCTTCTTTCGTATTCCTGTCGGTTTTGACATTTGGACTAACTGGCGTGCGATTACAGGAGTAGAGGACCCAGGTTGCTATTTGTATGAATGCGATTGTTTCTGGTATTCAGAGTTTTCCTACAGCAAAGAGTTGATAATTAATACGAGACTTGTACCCTACGCAGTATATTGCTGTATTTCTACAGAAGCACGTCATTACGACGCAAACAACAACCCTTTGAGTGTATATGCAAGCGCTTACGGAGAATGAGATACTCGATTGACGCAAGTCCGTGGAGCTGGGAGTACGTGGATGTTGACTGCGAAGGATTTGGCGTAGCCAGCTGCAACAAATGCACAATAATGTTCTATTTCTTCCAAATCGAAGATGACTTTGAAGCCGAAGCTGTGAGTGAAAGTTGTTTTTGCTCCGATCTTTGACATATGAATTGAGGAGGTGATTCGTATGGCTAAAAAGGTAGCGATATTGCTTGTCGTTTCGTTGATTTCGTCGGCGATGCTTCTTGCCGGGACTCTGTCCGGTTACCTCACGGAACGGATGGGCTGGACATACATCGCGAGCGGAAGCGATGTCGAAATGAGTATTTATCCACCGGAAGGAGTCAGCGCACTCGCAGATGAGCGTATTTTCTATGGACAGATCAGAATCGGGGATTCAACTGTCAACATAGCAATCATGAACGTCGAGCCTCCGATCCTCTGGATCGACAGCGATTACGACGGCTGTTTCCTAAACAACATTCCTATAAAGGGACAATATAGAGGGACCGTTATAAATGAAAGCCGCGCCTATAAATTCAGTCAACAGTTAAGGGTAGAATATCTTTCCAACGGGAATTCATCTTACATGACCCAGGATCTTGAAATTCACGCGATCCTTCCAAAAAAGGAAGGCGTCGAAGTCGACTACTTGCTCATGAGTAGAAGAGAAGGTTTGCTGGAAGTCGACGGAGAGCTGATCGAAATCGCCCTGTTTCCTACCGCGCCCGATGGCCTGGCCGATAAGATAGACGAAGTCTTCATCGGAATAGATCTGAACAGAGATGGAACCATAGACATGGTTCATAAGAATCACGAGCTTTTCGAAGCGACCAGCGTCATAAGAATCAACGACAAGAACTACAGAGTAAGCGAGATCAGCAGGGATGGCAGAAAAGTCACATTCGAGCAGGTCGATGAAGATGCCCAGAACAGGCCTCTGTTGAAAAAGGGTTCGATCGCACCTCTGTTCGAAGCCAGAGACGTATTTGGAGAGACCTTCTCTATGAGCGATTATCTCGGAAATCCCATCATTGTAGTCGTGACTTCGAAGACACCGCTTGAAGTCTTCACCGGCGGATTTCCATGCGCTACAGGTGATTGCGAAGATACCGGCAGAGAAGAGAAGAGACTTAGAAGCCTTTTGAGTGAACTTGTCGCATGGAACGAATACTCCGCAAAACCGGAAGTTGAGCTCATATGGCTTTATTCCGGCGACGAAATCACTTCTGCAGACTCTCCTGACGAATACTCCTGGTTGCACCTGATAGCCGATAAATCGGCGGTGGAGCTTTACAGCACCCCGTTGTCGAACGGCATGTACCTGATCTCGAAGGACGGTACGATCGAGTATCTTGACGATTATGTCCTTCAGGCGGGCGATGGTTCGATTCCCATATATCCGGTGTTCAGAATTCCCACTTTCGGTATTTCCAGTTACGTTTGGTTCAGAGAATTCGTTTTCGGCAAGTGATTCATGCCTGTTCATTCAGCAGAGAATGTTCGAAAGAACTCTGTCTCCCTTACTAGTTTTTTTGGATGTTACGGATGCAAGAGCAAAGAGCATACTTTCAAATTGGTGTTCATAGTGTAGATAAAGAGTGCTAAATCACTTTGCTCGTTTCAGGTCGGATGAATTCGCATTTGGTTTTGGGTAAGCAACGATATATCATTGATTTGCAAAGGATGTCCCCGCGTCCTGTTGCAAGTTGGTTCCAGACCCGAGTAACAGGGAGCCAACCTCCCTCCTGAAGAATTTTCCACCCCGAGGGCCGCCGATAGCGGCCCTTTTGTTGAAATGATCCTATTTACATGCTAGAATAATTCTCGTTGGGCGACGTAGCCAAGGGGTCAAAGGCGGAGGTCTGCAAAATCTCTACTCAAGGGTTCAAATCCCTTCGTCGCCTCCAGGAGAGGGCAGCAACGCCCTCTCTCTTTCTATTTCTCTAGCGATTCTCCCGAATACTTGCTCTCTATTCTCAGGAGTTAGCTCTATACTTCTTATTCCCATAGATGACTTAAGGTGACCGATAAATGAGAAGTCGCCCTTTCTAAGAACACACAAGCAATGCCTCGCTCTTCTGAGGGCAGAGACAACCGCTTGCTGAAACTCGGGGGAGTCTTCCTCAAGAAAACCTATCTCATCCATTATCAGGAGATGATCGGATGGAATCTCAATAGCTCCAAGAAGTTTTACAGCAGATGAGAACCCTTCGTCCACCATCTTTAATCGCCCGTTATCTCGAGAACCTATGAGAAATGAATTGCCATTGAAAAAACTAATGGAAAGGTCAACAAGATCCTCGTCAAAGCGTGTCTCAAACCCTGTGAACTTGGCCAAGGCCTTAACTCTTTCTACAAGATAACTCTTTCCTGAATTTCTCTCTCCTGTTATGAAAAACTTCATAGGAATTCCCCCAACATTATCAACGAAGACTTACGAAGGCATCAACTGCTACAACTTATGCCTCCATAATACTCTGTCTCCAACACGCATTAGTATACCTTAATGACTAGGTTCATAAACTCCATGCCTAATAAGCTTCAGAAGATCTTCTGTGTCTTATTTGTGAAGTGTGGTTCGCTTCTTCAATCGAGAAACAAATATGGATAGTTAAGACGAATGAGGAGACACGCCAGTTCTGTTAGGGAAACCCTATCCGTACTGAATGCAAAGGATATGCTAAATGCATCAAGATGGGGTAAAATAGTCGTTGAAGAGCGTCTCGCCGTTCTGGAAGTAGTTTCTCAATGTGCGGTTCTTAGTGGCTGAGAATAGGAAAGAAATCTCTTCGATTCAGGTTTCGAAACTACTTTCTGTAACAGAATCACTTCTAGCAGATGAGCATCTTTGGCGAAGCTACACTAACGATCAACATGGAGTTCTCCTGGAGGTAGAGATGAAGGTTCTGCTTTATTCCGAAGGCAAAAAGCTATTCAGCAAGTCGGGCGTGGGAATGGCTCTCAAACACCAGATGTCTGCTCTTGACAAGGTTGGCGTTGAGTACACAACGAATGAGGAAGACCGTTTTGATGTCGTTCACATCAACACGATCGGACCGGGAGCAGAGAGAGTTCTCAAGAAAGCAAAGAAAGCTCATATTCCCGTCATTTATCATACTCACACGACTTATGAGGATTTCAGAAACTCGTTCACTCTTTCAAATGTCATTGCTCCCTGGCTTAAAAAGAGGTTGATAAAGCTTTACTCATCGGCGGATTTTCTTATTTCCCCAACTGAGTATGCTAAGAAACTCATAATGAACTACGGCATAAATCTGCCGATTAAAGCCGTGTCCAACGGTGTTGACAACAAGAAGTTCAGCAGAAACAAGGCTTTGGCCGAGAAATTCCTGTCAGACAATGAAATTCGAAAACCATTGGTTGTGTCGGTGGGCCTTCCCTTCGAGAGAAAGGGCGTCATAGATTTCTGTCAGATCGCGGAGGCAAGGAAAGACCTTACCTTCTTCTGGTTTGGAGCTAAGATCAGCAGTCTATTACCCGCAAAGATAAGACGGCTTCTGAGAAATCCCCCGGACAATGTGAAGTTCCCTGGTTTTGTTCCTCAAGAGATGATTATTGGCCCTTACTCGGCCTGTGACGTGTTTCTATTTCCAAGCTACGAGGAAACTGAAGGCATCGTAGTCCTCGAAGCGCTCTCAACTGAAGCACCGATAGTACTTAGAGACATCCCGGTCTACAGCGACTGGATGAAGCACAGTGAGAACTGTCTGAAAGCCAAGAGCAATGAAGAATTCATGCGGCAGATCGATATATTGCTTGAGAGCAATAGTGTTAGGAAGAAGATTACATCTTGTGGGAAGGAGACCGCTCTTGAGAGGGATCTTTCGATTATCGGCCAGAAACTGAAGAGTATCTATCTTGAGGTACTTGACAAGAGACCATGAAGAGAACCACAAGGAACTTTTTGATCGCTATCTCGTTGAGCGTTCTGATTATAGTAATTGTCCTACTTGCTACCGACTTCAACAAATCGATCTCTTATCTTGCAAGTGCCAATCCCGGATGGCTCTTTCTTACTTTTTGTCTGACAGTTGGCACTTGGTTCTTTGAAGCAGTAACCCTTAAGACTTTTGCTTTGATGAGGAGCCTGACAATCCCTTTGACTTATCTTTTCAAGATCACGGTTATTGGAACCTTCTTCAATGGGATCACGCCCTTCTCCTCGGGAGGACAGCCCGCACAGATAGTTTTTATGCAAAGAAAGGGAATATCTGTTGGCGAGTCAACAGCAATGTTGGTCTCAAGGTTTCTGATTTACCAGTCAGTAATTACTGTTCTTGGAGCTGCTGCAATCATTAAGGCTTATCCCATAGTTGTGGGAAGGATTTCCAACTTGGCCGTTCTGTCGATTTTCGGTTTCGTACTCAACAGCTTTGTTTTTGCATTCTTGATTCTATTCTCCTTAAACCCAGGGTTCACGGAAAAGCTAATTCGCTTGATGATCAACTTGCTGAGCAGAATAAGGATCATAAAGGATAGAGATTCGATGATAGAGAAGGCTCTTAGAGAACTGCGTTTCTTCCACTCTTCAATGAAGTGTCTTATAGAAAGACCTGTTACACTTGTCATGGCATCATTGAGTACGCTGGCTCAGCTGATCTGCATGATATCAATTCCGTTTTTTGTTTCACTTTCGATCGGTACTCCCGTCAACTACCTTGAGATCACTTCCGTCCAACTGATACTCTTTCTTGTTGTCTCGCTTATTCCTACCCCGGGAGCAAGCGGTGTTTCTGAAGGCGGTTATGTTCTCTTCTTCAAATCCTTCTTTGGCGATGGGATAGGAGCCGCACTGCTTATTTGGAGATTCTTCAGCTACTACGCCAACATCATTTTCGGTGGAATGCTTTCGGCACACGAAATTGGGTTCAAATCTAAATCTCGTTTCTAATCACTCTCTGGTAAAGATTCAGCGTTCTCTCGACATTCGCTTCCGCTGAGAAGTCTTTAGAAATCTCAACAGAGCGCTTCGACATTCTCTCCATGAGGTCTCTATCTGTAAGCAGCTCAATCGCCGCAGTAGACAACTCTTCTTTTGAGGGGCACATAAACCCGTTCTCTCCATCTAGAACCATATTTGCAATGCTGTCATCCTTGAAGGCCACTACCGGCAGGCCGGATGCCATTGCTTCAAGCGTAACCAAGCCAAAGGTCTCCGTGTGAGAGGCAATCATGAACGCATCACTGCTCTTGTAGGCTAACGTAATCTCATCCGGCCACTTCAAGAAACCTGTGAAGTGAACCCTCTTGCCAACACCCAAGTTTCCTGCAAGTTCCTTCAGTTTGCCCTTTAGAGGTCCGTCTCCAACTAGCAGTAGATGGGAATCCGGCAGAGCTGTGTTGATCCTGGTGAAGTTCTCGATGAGTTTGTCTATACTCTTTTCTTCTCCCAGTCTGCCGACGAAGATCAGAACCTTCTCGTTCTCGCCGATCTTGTACTTGTTCCTAAACGATCTGATTTCATCAATATCGACTTCTTTCATGAAAGGAGCCAGGTCAACGCCATTTGGAATTACCTCTATATGAGACGAAACGCCGTAAGAGAGCAGCAGCTTCTTTATCTTGATCGAAGGTGCGATGACGGCTCTGTTCTTGTCGCAAAACCTTCTATCCTGACCTCTTATATATACTCTCAGAATAGGCTCCATAAAAGGGATATAGTGGACATACTCTTCCATCATCGTGTGATAGGTCGTGACAGCAGGAATGTGAAGATTGGAAATCACCATACCAGACAGATATCCTACTATGAGAGACGTATGAGAGTGGACGATGTCTATGTCGAGGCTCTTCACAATCTGAATGAGTTCTTTGAAGTTAGTTGGAAGGCCAATTCTATGTTGCTTCTCCCATGGAAATCTCAGTGAAGGGACACGGTAAACGTTCTCCTGAATGCCGGCCTCGGGGTGATCCACTGTGAAAATGTAGACATTGTGTCCTCTTTTCTGAAGATTTTCCTCAAGCATTCTGATCATGGTTACCACTCCGTTAACCTGAGGAGAATAAGTATCACTGAACATCGCTATGTTCATCATATGCCTCCAAACGTCTTGACACCAGTTGCCTTCTGCTTTATAATCTTTACTGTCTTGGGAGATCGTCCAATTGGTAGGACAGCGGACTCTGGATCCGCCGATGGAGGTTCGAGTCCTCCTCTCCCAGCCAGGGGCCGTGAGGCCCTATTTTTTTGCACTGGCAACTGCAAAGAAAACAATATCTTTTACTCCCCCTTCTCTAAGAACTCTAGCACATTGGCTGGCAGTTGCGCCAGAAGTAACAACGTCATCGAAAAGAATCACCGAATCGCATGACGGCTTCTTCTTGAGACGGAACTTGTCCTTCACATTATCAATTCTATCCTTCATTTTGAGAGTAGATTGAGGTACAGTCTTTCCCGATATTGAGAGTATGTTCTCAATCCTTATTTCCACCTTTCGGGAGAGAAATCGCAGTATTCCCAAGTTTGTGTCATAACCTCTCTTTACGAAAGCTTGAAGCGATGTTGGTACCGGAACAACAACGTTCGTTGCCGGGAGAAACGTATTCATCATCTCGAAGGTCATATTTGAAAAGAGATGGGCTATACCCGGTCTGTCTTCGAACTTGTAAGCGTGAATCAGCTCCCTCATCGGGCTTTCGTACTTCCAGTAAGAGAAGGCTGAATCAATGTATGGAAGTTCAAGTGGGGCCATAATCGGACCATCCATCGAGTTTAAGCACTCGAAGCAAAGGTAATGACCTGGATCTATTTCCTTCTCGCAGGCGAGACAAGAGTTGGGAAAGAAGTGAGAGATGATAGACCTGATCATTAGATCCATCTCTCCCTCTTAAGCTTTCTTAGTTCTCTTAAGATCTTGCTGCTGCTTTCAGCCTGAATGTCTACTCCGGGAGGAAGAGAAGCCTGCAATTTCCTAGAGTAAGCTCTTCTAGAATCGATTATCCTTTTGTCCAGCACAATCACAACCCCATGGTCACCCCTGGTTCTTATAAGTCTGCCGAGTCCCTGTCGGAAGGCCGTTATCATCTTTGGATAATAATACTTGTTCATACCTTCTACGAAACTCCTCTTCCCGTAATGTTTTATTCTAGCCTCAATTAGCGGTTCATCCGGTCTTTCAAAGGGGAGCTTGTATACAATCAGGAGTTTGAGCTGTTCACCAGGAAGATCTACACCCTCCCAGAATGCTCTGGCTCCGAATATCACGGACTTCTCTGAATTTACGTGGTCTGCAAGAATGGTTGTCGGACTGTCCTCCCTATCTTGAATGTGAATCACCATATCTCCAAGTCCGCCGGAGATTCTGGAAAGAGTCCCTTTCATGTCTTCGTAAGAAGTGAAAAGCACCATTGAACCACCACCTACTATCTTCAAGGCTTTGAGCGTTATATCCGCCGCACTTTCGAGATAGATTAGCGAATTCGGAAGATAGTCGGGCAGATCGGCCGGGACGAAGAACTTCAGCTGCTGCGTATAATCAAATGAAGTTCCGAGCCTAACCGCTTCATTGTTACTGCTTGTTCCAAGTATTCTCCTGGCGTAATTGAAGCCATCGCTACCCCTGCTGTAAACCCACAGAGTCGCAGAGATGAAAATCTTGACGCTTACATCGGGGAAGATCGATGCCATCAAGGTATCGTTTTCCACAGGTGAGGAAATTATGCTGAGGCTATCGAGGCGCCTTTCAAATCGGCTTACATAAACAACCCTCGACTCCTGAGAAGAAGTGATTCCCGCTATCTGTTTCATCCATTCCCTTGTTTCAGTGAGAATCCTGCTTACTTCAGCTTCTAAACCATCTATCTTTTCATTTCTTTCCTCTACATCATCCAGCATCTGCATCGTCTGGGTACCAATATATACGTGTGTCTGAAGAGTATCGGAAATTGCTGCGAGCATAGATATTATCGCTTCGAGTTCTCTTCCTGTGAATGTAGTTCGGTTTTCGGATTCAGAACTGCCTGTAACCTTGACAAGCTCTGTGATCTGTTTGTCCAGACTAGCGGTTGCCTCTTTGAGCTTTGTCCACAGTCTTCTCAAAAAATCCTCGTCAAAGTGCCTCTTCAGAAATCCAAAGGAATTCCTAACTGCCTTTATGAGTCTTCTCACAGTACCGGCCAGCTCGTACGGCTGAAAGCGGTAGCTCATGGCCTGTGTCAATGAAGCCTCGAGCTCATGTGCCTCATCCACAACGAGATATTTGAATCCCGGGAGAAGAGTTCCGATATCTTCTCGCTCTTCGGCGTCTCCGTCGGAAAGTCTTATGTTTGCTTCGCTAAAGAGGAAGGAGTGATTCGTGATAACTATGTCGGAGCATTTCGCGTTTTCTCTCTGGACGTAATAAGGACAGATCTCGAAGAAAGGGCAGAGTCGTCTCGTGCAGTCGAATCTGTTTCCAGAAATCATTCTTCTCATCTCTTCTTTCAACGGAAGCGTGTCGAGATCTCCCTCGCAAGTTATCATAGACCAGATGAGTATTCCTGAAAGTTCCTTTGACATCTCTTCATCCAACATCTTGTTGAGAGCGAGGGTCACGACCTCAAAAAGCTTTCTGACACAAAGATATCTTTCTCTCCCCTTCATTACCGAAACACGCAGATCATCAAGGTTAGGAAAGGTCCTCAGCACCTCCACATCTTTCTTAAAGAGCTGATCTTGAAGGATTCTTGTTCTTGTAGAGACAACTGCCTGATTCATAGTCGAGATACAGGCGTATGCAATCGGTGCCAGGTATGCTATACTCTTTCCGGTTCCAGTACCGACCTCGATCATAAGATTGCCGTCTCTTTCAATTGACTCTGCGATTTCAAGAGCCGTCATGAACTGCTCTTGTCTGAATTCGTATCCCTTCATTGAATCCTGTAGGAGCCCACCCTCACTGAAAACCAGTTTTACGGTCTTCTGAAGATTGATCCTGGGATTGCCCCTTTCTCTTCTTTCATTCCTCTTGAGAGCGGAAAGCACATAATCCTCCCACGGATCTAGAAACTCGCTTTCCCTAAGTGCAAGAAGAAGGAAGTTCCTCAGCCCACCGTTCTCTACGGTCTTCTCAACTATCGATGAGAGCCCTGCTGGCATTTTCTCAAGAGTCTTTCTGTACTGAAGAATCCGAGTCCCGAGATCCTTAGACTCCGACTGAAAAAGAAAGCTTCTCAGATATCCTTCATCGATAGCTATCTTCTGGAGATACTCACTGTCCAACGACCCATCCACAAAAAGACAGTCTTCACCTCTCTCCGAAAAGAACGAAGGAAGATCTTCGATATTCATTGAGACGAATGGAGAGTTCTGAGAAATCCGTCTCAAGCTAATTCTTGTTTTTGCGTTCCGTTTGAAAATATTACCTAGCAGAATCTCTCCCAAGAAGCACCTCAAAAGAAAAAACCGGGCTATGAACCCGGTTCAGTGGTGCCGAGGGCGGGACTTGAACCCGCATAGGCTAAACTGCCCACATGGACCTCAACCATGCGTGTCTGCCAATTCCACCACCTCGGCAACGTCACACGTCAGAAATTATAACTTGACCGGATTCCTTTGTCAAGAAGCAAAGTGCGAGAATGGTTTATATAAGCATATCAAAACCGAGTTTGGACAGTTCTTCCTGAATTATATATCTGTCAACGATTGCATTCTCGTATTCAACTTCTACCACTCCGCTGGCAACATCTGCCTGAGCCTTAACTATGCCGTCGAGCGACCTTAGTCTCGCAACTATTCTAGCAGCACCATCTTCAGTGATCTCGTTTCTGATCTGAAATAACCTCATTACCCTGGGCATTTTTATCCCCCCAAAATCATCCCTTCGTGAATTAACCGACCACTTACAGCATCCTTGGGTCTCATCGGTTTCTTCCCGGGTAACTGCACTAACGATATAATAACATTTCCAGTGCCACAGCTAATAACCATTCCGCGGTCATCAATTTCCACAATTTCGCCGATTCTACGGCCTTTCCCATAGAAGTCAATTACTGAAGCCCCATACAACTTTATCGGTTTACCTTCAAGCTCTGCTCTTGCTCCCGGACGGGGGTCGTAAGCTCTTATCTTATTCACTACCCTCACAGGATCAGAGAAATCTGTGATGACGAGATCCGAAGATTGGATTTTAGGTGCGTTCGAAAACTCTCCTTGCTGTGGAGAAAGCTTCAGCTTTCCCTCGTTTACGATTCTCAAAAAGTCCAGCAATGTTTCTGTACCAAGCTTTTCAAGCTTCGTGTAAAGCGTTCCTAAAGTGTCCGACGATTCTATTTCGATTTCTCTTTTGAGAGCAATCTCACCAGTATCCATTCCTTCATCAATCTTGAATATCGTTATTCCCGTCTTTGTCTCTCCACTTTCTATTGCTCGCTGAATCGGGGCTGCACCTCTATATTTGGGCAGAAGAGAAGCATGAACGTTGAAACAACCGATGGTTGGAAGGTTTATAACACCCGACTTAAGAAGTTTTCCAAATGCCACAACAACGATAATATCTGGAGATAGCTCCAAAAGTTTTTCGAACCCTTCATCAGAATTGATCTTTTCAGGCTGAAAAACTGGTATTCCGTAGCTAGTGGCGACTGTCTTCACCGGGGTGGGTTCTACTCTCCGCCCTCTCCCCTTAGGCCTGTCAGGCTGTGAAAAGACTCCTGCCACGTTGTTCCCCGATTCTACAATCGCCTTGAGATGAGCAGCCGCAAATTCGGGAGTTCCCATGAATACGATCTTCATTTTATCTTATGCTTTCCTTAATTATCTGATTCAATTTTGGTTTCAGCACCGCTCTTTTTGATGAGGAAAGATAATCGACGAATAGCACTCCTTCAAGATGATCGCTCTCGTGCTGCACTATTCTCGCAGGATAGTCCGTCAAATCCTCTTCGTGGTGCCGGCCATATTCATCCTGATAATGTATTCGAACTGCAGACGGCCTGATGATATCGGCGTAAATTCCGGGTATGCTGAGGCAACCCTCTTCCATCCTTACTGTCTCATCACTCTTGGAAATAATCTCTGGATTAATTACTACCCTCAACCCGTCTCCGGGGTCGTAAACAAAAATCCTCCGGGACACAGCCACTTGCGGTGCTGCGAGGCCCACGCCGTCCTCAACGTACATCGTCTTGCTCAACTCTTTCACGAACGCTTTGAGATCATCGTCGAAAACTTCGACACTCTCGGAAACATTTCGAAGTATGGGGTTTCCTATATAAATCACTTTCATTCCGACCACCCTTCCGAAATCTCCTTCAGTTCCTCAAAATACTCTTTATCGGTCATAATGGCATGGAGAGGGGTTATCGATACGAAGTTGGATTTAACTGCGTTGAAATCACAATCAGTAGAACATTCATCTTCGACTACCTCTCCGAATATCCAGTAGTAGTTGTTCCCATAAGGATCCTTTCTCTTTTCGAAATAATCCTTGTATCTTCTTCTGCTCTGTCTGGTCACTTTCCAACCCTTCAGTTCCTCGTACTTGACTGAAGGAACATTTATATTTAGAGCCGTGAAGTCCGGCATCTTACTGACATCGTAGATTTTGAGAAAATTGACCATGAATCTGGCTGCGGTTTCATACTCGGGATTACTCCAGTCACTGCTTGAGACCGCAATCGATGGGGTATCAGTCACTGCGCCCTCTAGAGCACCTGAGACTGTTCCAGAATAAAGAACATCTATTCCCATATTCTGCCCTTTGTTCACCCCGCTTATCACAAGATCTATCTTCCTATCCGAAATCGCAAGTAATCCGAGCTTAACGCAATCAGCCGGAGTACCATTAATTGCATAGCCGATGTTCTTATTACCGACTTTGACTTCCTTGGCCCACAGCGGAGTTCTGATTGTTATTGCGTGTCCAGTCGCGCTTCTTTCGACATCGGGTGCAACTACAAGGACTTCATGCTCTTCAGAAAGCGTTTCGGCAAGCAAAATAATCCCGGGCGACATGATTCCATCATCGTTTGTAACGAGGATATTCAATATTCGTGCCTCCTTTCACCTATTCATACAAATCATCTTGTATACTTATTTTACATTATGCATCTAGACTTTTCTTTTTTACTCAAGGAGAGAAATATGAATCTTACAGAGCTGATGGACTGCATTCCACACTTGCGAGAAATCCTCCACATCGTTAGGGAAGCCTTTGAAGACTACGATGACCCTGCTCATGATATTTCCCACACTTTCAGGGTAACGGAGAATGCGAGCGAAATTGCTTCTCGGGAGAGGTGTGACCTTCAAAAGGCAGTCATCGCCGCACTCCTTCATGACATTAAGCGGCCTCAAGAAGCTCTAACCGGCATCGATCATGCAGAATCCGGCGCGGAATATGCTTTAGGACTTCTACCGACCATGGAATTCAACTTTTCGTTTATCTCGGAAGTCTCGCAGGCGATTAGATCGCACAGATACTCCGGCGGTTTAACACCTACCAGTGTGACGGGAAAGATCCTCCAGGATGCGGACAGACTAGACGCTATAGGTGCAGTGGCCATAGCAAGGGTCTTTGCCTATTCCGGAAAGGTCGGAACTCCTCTTCACTCTCTCCAATTCGGTCCGTGCAACTCTTATAGCGGCAATTCGCGTAGTTCTATCAATCATTTTCACGAGAAGATACTTAAGATAAGACCGGAAACTTTCTGGACGGGAACTGCAAGAAAAATGGCTGAGGACCGCTACAGTTTCGTTGTGGAGTTTGTGAAGAGGTTCCTAGCAGAATGGGGACAAATCTAAACCTCAGTACCTAATTTCGAAGTTATTGAACGGCTTGAATGGGAGCTCTTCAATTTCTGTCTTTGTAATGCTGGCATAGGATGGACCCCTATCTATTCTTTCAACGAAAGCATCGATTTCCTCATCACATCCGGAACAAACGATCTCCACACTTCCATCGGGCTCGTTCCTCACAAAACCCGTCACCCCAAGAGACGTGGCGGTGTGAAGGGCAAAGTACCTGAAACCAACGCCCTGCACACGCCCAAAGACTCTTATCCTGAGAGTTTTCTTACAGGCCAAGCTCTTCACCTACAAGAACGATCGTGTAGCGCCATGGTCTTCTTCTCGAATCGATTATTATCGAGTACGTTTCACATATTCTTTCTTCGCTGCTGCAGTCGGAGCAAAATCCGGTTGTCACGCAGGGAGTATGCAAGTTCAGCCTCTTTGCATTCATCGGTGCTATCGACTTGATCCTCTTGATGCCTGCATCCAGATCGTTCACGACTTTATTAATTCCGGCGACAAAAATCACCTTCTCGGGGCCGAACGTTACTGCAGCGGCCCTGTTGCCGCTCCCATCCAGCAGTAGAATCTCTCCATTCTCTGTTATGGCATTCGCGCTACATAGATAATAGTCGGACTCAAATGCCTTGATCATGATCTCCCTTTTCTCTCTATCTTCGGAAACCGAGTCTCTGTCAAGAAATTCATATTTCCCCGACCTCAACAAATCCATTACTCCAGACTCCTGAAGTGTCACCGATCCGCCTGAACTAACGGTAGCTCCATCGGGAATCAGCTTATGAACTTCTTCGACCACCATTTCTATATCTGGGAGGTAAATCACCCTCACGGATTTGCTTTCAAAGACTTCTATGAGTTTCTGCGCCAGTTTTTCATTCTTCCATCGTCTAAGACTGTTCCTCATCACGAACTCCTTTCTTTGAGAGAAATCTGCCTTTAGTCAGCTCTCCGCAGTAATAATTCGAATTTCCTCTAGAATGTAATGATCTCGGCTCCACGCTCCACATATGGTGCCAGCGGAACGTGGTTCCTCATGTCCCCATTCAGGGGGAGACCCTCTTTCTCTACTATGTCAAGGACGCCCATCATTTTCGAACAACCATAACATACGGCCTTTATAAGGCCCCTTTTCTTCGCTTCAATGTAAATCTCATGAACAGGATCCTTTTCATGTGTAATCTCTTTCATGAGACGGGGAGATTCTCCCTCCATTACGACAGATACGGCAAATCCCTTTTCCGACATGTCAAGTGCATTCAGCAAAGCATGAAGAAAACAAGATTTCTTCCCTTCAAAAGCCAATATCAGTACTTCATGTGCCATTCATCCACCTCCAAGCAGTTTGTTAAGCTTCATCGCAAAGGCCAGATCGCCCGATACCCTTAAACTTCCAGTCATGAAAGCTGTCAGAGGATTCACAACTCCTTCAATCAGTCCTTCAAAGGTCGCGAAATCTGTGCGTATTGAGCAATCCGAAGGTCGTTCTTCTTCAAAAACCTCTAGCCTGCCATCGCAGATCTCGACAGTGAATCTCTGTGGATCACCTCCTTCGATAAAGAACGAGAATTTTCCAGTAATCTCCGAAAGCATCTCAGCTTCCAATCCCTTGATCTTCTCAATAGCTTTCCTGACTGTCATCAATCTACCTCCTCGCTTCTGCTTTACATACAAAGTCTAACATTTTGTTGTACAATGAGATCGAAATTTCCTATAAATGGAGGCGCTGCTTTGAGAAAACGATTCTTTCGCTATTTCGATTCAGTAATCAAAATGGAAGTTGAAAGAGAGGGAAAGACGAAGTTCGAAACTGATTCGGTGTTGACGGCGCCTGCAGAAGAACTGGACAGCGACGTGGCAAATCATCTCTTCCAAGGGTTGAGGCTGCACGGGCTAGAAGGATCCTCATCGCAGGACTTCAACGAGATGGAGATTGTAGAAACGACAGATGGATTCAGTATTAAAATCGAACTACATGACGACCAGGCAGTTCTTGGACTCGGACAATCGATCGGCCCTCTCAACAAAAGGGGCGCAGTTTATGAGATGTACAATACCGATGAACCTGATCATTCTCCCTCAAAGAAAAGGCTTTACTCAACGCTTCCAGTATTCTATATAGCTTCAGCCAGGAGACAGATCGGCTTCTTTCTAGATCACCCGGGATACTCCAGATTCGACGTAGGCTTCGAAACGCGAGACAGGCTGAAAATCGATATAGAAGGTGATGGTTTTAGTCTTTTCATGTTCTTTGAGAGCCCACATGAGACTATAAGAGACTTATTCAGACTAACCGGGAACCCTTTGTTCTTACCCGCCTGGGCTTTGGGTTATCATCAGTCAAGATGGTCGTATGGAGATGAGAAATCCGTTATTGAAATCGCGGAAAATCTCAGGAACAAAAAGATACCATGCGACGCAATACATCTGGATATTGACTACATGGACAGTTATAAGGTATTCACTTGGGATGAGAATAGCTTCCCCAATCCGTCGTCAATGATAGAACGACTATCTAATATGGGCATTAAGATCATTTCAATAGTAGATCCGGGTGTTAAGGCAGTTGAAAACTACGACATCTATGAGGATGGCCTCAAGGGTGACTTCTTCTGCAAGAAGGAAGATGGTACTCCCTTTAGACCTGCAGTCTGGCCTGGAGAATCCAGACTCCCGGACTTCCTGAACTCTGCTACGAGAAATTGGTGGGGAGAACATTATGACAGGCTCTTGAAGGACGGAGTCTCTGGCTTCTGGAACGACATGAATGAGCCCTCGATTTTCTACACACCTGAATTGCTCAAAGAGCTACAACAGCTTGCAACCGAAATAGATGACAATGGAATTGAAACGGAATTCCTTTTTGCGAGGATTGCCTCAAAGAAGAAGTACTACGACTACGGGAAGGATTTTGTTCAGACTGATGATAATGGGATCGCTCACTTGCATAGAAAGGTCCGAAACATCTATGGGTTCAATATGGCTCGAGCAGCATTCGAGGGAATAAGGAAAAGCAGGCCCGATTCAAGACCCTTCATTATCACTAGATCGTCATATCCCGGCATTCAAAGATACGCGATCCTTTGGACGGGCGATAACGAGAGTAGTTGGGAACAGCTGCTAAGCGAAATCAGGCTAATCCAATCCATTTCGCTTGCAGGAGTAAGCTTTGTTGGTTGCGATGTGGGCGGCTTTGGCGGCGATTGTAGCGGAGAGCTGCTTGTACGATGGACTCAACTGGGGGCCTTTCTTCCCTTCTTCAGGAATCACAGTGCCATTGGAACGAGGAGACAGGAACCTTGGGCCTTCGACAGCGAGGTGGAGAGGCTTATTAAGAAGGCAATAGAGCTTCGTTACTCATTGCTTCCCTATTTCTACACAATTCATAAGCAGTCAGCCGACGGAAAAATGACAATGATTAGACCCCTCCCGATTGTCTGGCCCAAAGACAGGGAAACTTATAACGCCGACGATCAGTTCATGATAGGTCCGTCTATCATGGTTGCTCCCATTTACCAGAGGAATTCAAAGGGTAGGCACGTTTATCTTCCAGAAGGAGAATGGCTAGATCTTAACACGAAGAGAGCATTCGCTTCAGGCCATGTCTGGACAGAGGCTCCTTTAGATACCATTCCCTATTTCTTGAAGGAGGACTCCATGGTCGTTACCACCTGCAGCTCTCAATTTGTTGAGAGCGGATCCTGGGGAGATCTTCGAATCATAGGTTTTGTTAAGAATTATGCGGAGTTTGAACTGTATGAAGACGACGGAATTAGCAACGCTCACGAAACCGGCGAATATTCTTTGAAGAAAATAGTTGTGCGCAGTTGTACAGATGGAATTAGAATTGAAGTTCTACCCAAAACAGGTAGCTTCAAATGCAGAGAGAGATCATTGACATTCGAAGTTCACAACGGAGAAAGGCTGTACGCTGTGAGCGTGCAGGATTCTCCTGAGGGTTGTGAAGTTTTAGTAAAGTAGTGCGAAATCTATGTAGGGCAGGAGTCTCATGCTTTCAAGCATGATTCCTGCTTTTATTTCAATTGGGTAAGCTGCGTAAAGGTAGACCGTCTCAAACTTATATATAGCCAGTCTCCAGGAAAAGCTCCTTCCTATCAACGTATCGATCTTCGCTCCAATTCCTTCCTCAGAAAGGTGAACAAGATTAATAAGATTGAACCCTCTCCTCGAAATAGTGTAGTCAGACGAGATTGAAAGGCCAACGACTATGTTGGAATCGTCCCTGAAATCCCATAGCTCAACCGGTACTAGAGATGGATCTTCTCCGAAAGTTACCCTAGAAAAGATAGCTGAATCTAATGCAAATCCGTTTTTCTTCCAGTCAAAATCGACTCTTATCCCCACGTCCACAAGATTTGAAGTTGCCGTCTGCGTATCCCTAACGGCGATATTCGTCTTCAGTGATGCCTGACCCCCGTAAAGCACAGATGAATCCTGAAGAACAACGTTAATTGATCCCGAGACTTGCAGGGGATAATTGAGCTCGGCCTTCCAGCCGAAAGCAAGTTTGGGATTAATGACATACTGACGATAAGCCTCCAAAGAAGCTTCGACATTGAGATCCGAAAACTCGAACGAAAGGGTGAAATCAACGGGCGTGTAGTCAATACTACACAGTTCGAGGTGGAGGCTCGGAAGCATTGTTCCAAAGTCGAAAGATCCACCGGCAATCAGATGGTTGTGAAATGTAAGATCGGAAAAAAGCAAAGACAGACCCTTGTAAGGAATGGGAGACACAAATCTCCAACTTGTGAAACCTTCGTATTTCTCGCCTTCTAATGGCTCAGGAACTCGCATCTCAACAGTCGTTTCTTTGAGCTTGAACTCAGTGGTCTTTGATTCAACTGAGTACAACAACTTGTTTCCCTTGACCTGACCGACAGCCACAATTCCTTCTCTTGTTCTGGCAGGATCTCTGACGTACCTGGGAAAGGTGGCAAGACTTGTCATCTCGCCTTCAGATGTGACAAGATAAACACTGCTGCCAAATCCGTTCTCTACCGAAATAAGAAATCCGCCTGAAGTCCAGCTTCCAAGTGAGAAGTCCTTATCGATTTTGTACATTAAAGGGGCATCGAAACCCGATGAGTAGAATGCAATATACTTGTTTCCGCGCATATTGACTCTGAACGCTACGAGCGCACCATCTTGAGATGCTCTGACGCTAGTGATCTGCATTTCCGGGTCTATTGCCGCGAAAATCGTCGTCACCCTTTCATTTCGAAGTGAGAGGATTTCCACAGACATAGTCCCCAAACTATTCCTCAGAATTGCTAGACGATCTTTTCCGGCGAAATCGATTCCGACAAGGTGGGAGTATTTCGTTCGCTCAAGCCTTCCTTCCCTGAAGAAGTAAAGCCTTGTTTCGGAGACTTCCTTCTCAAAAAGCAACAATGCAATTTCATTCTCAAAAACAGCGAAATCAATGATCTCCATGCTGGTTCTGAGAATTTCGGTGTCTTCCCTATATAGCGTGTAGTATCTTTGCTCTCTATCAAACCCAATATAATACAGTCTATTCGCGTAGGTCTTTGATCTGTAGTGACTGACAAATTCCCCGATATCCGAAGAGAGTCTATGGATCGATGGAGTCTCTACTCCTTTCCACTTTTCCGATTCAAAATCGATAAACTCCGCCTTTAGCTCCTGATAGCTTTTACCATATACTCTCTCAAAAGAAAAATCAATTCCTGCAAATCCAAGAATCCCCGACTTTATCCTGACCAATTCCTGAATGCTTTCAAAGCCATAGGTCTCATATAGAAATGTCAGGAACGCATAGCCGTAATTGTAATAGGCCTCTCCCCCGATGCCGCTGTGACCGGATACTACGGTCTCCTCGAGAAAGGGGTCCTCTCTGTCAAGTTGATCCCAAAGAAAAGGTAAGCGTCTGTAATCGTACTCATAAAGGTCTCCAATAAGTTCGCTCCCTAACTGCGCAAAGCCTTCGGTGAACCACATGGGCTGAAGGGCGTTAGGAAGGTAAAGTCTTGAGAAATAGTTTCTCAGAAAGTTTCCAACTTGAGTTGTTGCGGTAATCTGAAAAAGATGACTAAGTTCGTGAGTGATCACTTCTTCCAACCAGAAGCCGTCATTTCTGTAGGGATAGTCGAGACCGATCGTCATTATGTAGATTGATTCCATGACTGGATTTGCCAGACCGTTTGACCGATCCTCATAGCCTCCAATCAATATGGAGATCTTGTCTCTGAAAGGGTTCCCGAATAATTCACTCAAGCCAAGGAAGGTATTTTCTGCAATCTCTTCAATTTGGGAAACCGAACCGGCCACTTCGTTATGGTATATATAAACAAAGTGCTCTGATTCATGCTTCAACCAGTCCAGATCTCTGAATGAATATCCGCTTACGATGACCGAAATCAGCAGAACAAAAAACGGAATATATCTTCTGAACAAAACAACACCGCCTTCTTGAAAAGGAGATCACTACTATTATAGACTATGCAAAGGCGACAAGGCCCTAAGGTTGCCGGTTACTTCGTCGCAGTGCTATTATTGGTTGAGGTGCTTTATGGCAGAGATAGAAAGAGACAGGCTCTTGGCATATTTTGCAGGAATCGGTTCTTCAGTTATCTTTGGTCTTTCCTTTCTATTTACGAAGAACGCACTTGAATATACAAATCCCATGTACTTTCTTTCGTACAGATTTTCTGTTGCCTTTCTGACTATTTCATTGTTTAGATTGTTTGGTATCGTCAGAATCAGACCCTACAGAGCAGTTTTTAAAGACCTTCTTCTTCTCAGCCTTGTTCAACCGGTCATGTACTTCATCTTAGAAAATGTTGGGGTCTCTTTGTCCACTTCATCCGAAGCTGGAATACTCCTTTCGACAATTCCAATATTCGTACTGATTTTCGCCAGGATATTTCTTAAGGAGAGACTTGCCGCTCCTCAGATAATCTCAGTTGTGACTGCGCTATTTGGCATAACTTTGATAACCGCCGGAAAGGGGATTTCCTCAGGAAGCAGTCCACTGGGGCCGATCATTTTGATAGGTAGCACAATCTCGGCAGCCTTCTATAACATTCTCTCGCGAAAAGCCTCTGTCAGGTTTAGTTCATGGGAGATCACATATCATATGATGACGATGGGCTTCATCTCTTTCACCGTAATTGCAGTTATACTGTCTTTGTCAAGAGGAGAGTTTTTGTTCTATATCGGCGGAATTGCTCAGCCTGGTGTCGCCATTGCTGCGCTTTACCTCGGTACATTATCGTCGGTCGGAGCATTCTTCCTGATCAACTTCATGCTTTCCAAGCTTGAAGCATCGCGCTCAACCGTCTTTGTCTACCTTTCAACAGTTGTATCTCTTCTCGCCGGCGTGATTTTCAGGGGAGAAAGATTCGGACCAATTCAGATGTTTGGAGTAGCTCTTATTCTCTTCGGAGTATGGGGGGCCAACGCTCTGTCGAAGAGGAAAATCAAGGAGGGGTCGAAATGATGAAAATGAAGAGCGTCGTTACTACGGTTTTCATCTTGGCAATGACAATTGCCAGAGGAGTATCCTTTCTTACTACTGCAGATTCAACACCCTCAGTAGTGATCATTGAGAGTTCACTGGAACTGAATATGTCTCGACTCGATAACAATTGGTGGTCAGCAGAAGTTAATATTGAGCCAGGTCTCTATCATTACTACTATTCCACAGAAGATGCGACTTTTCTTGACCAAAGGAATCCTGACAAGTCGTACAAAGATGGAGCAGAACTATCAGTGTTAAGAGTAGAAAACCTTGGAGACCTGCAAGACTTTGCCAGACACAGTGTTGGCGACAGAGATTACTTCAACCCGGTAAACGAAAATGAATTCTACTTTGCCGTTTCACTTCCTATTGGAACTACTTATCAGCTCAGCCTCATTGTCGATGGGACTCGCTACAATCTAGAGTATCTACGCGACTTCGGCAAAGATAGCTTTTATCGTACAGACAGGATAAAAGTTGAAAACTTGGAGTATTACTTCGAGATAGAGGATGGAGACAACTCAGTGGTCCTCGATTCTCTCGGACTGTGCCAGGAGTTACGTCTTCCATTCATTTTCGAGAAAGATAGGCTTCCCATAACGTATTTTGATCTTCCGGAATGGTCAAAGGGAGCCGTTTATTATCAGATTTTTCCTGAGAGATTCGCAAATGGAGATCCCAGAAACGATCCTGTTGGAGTTCAGCCGTGGAATTCTGATCCTGTTTTCGCCAACCTCGGCGGCGATGGCTTTTTCGGAGGAGACCTCAAAGGGATCATCGATCGTTTCGATCACATTCTTGAGCTGGGAGTAAATGCGATATACCTGAACCCGATCTTTGAAAGCCCTTCGAGTCACAAGTACGATACTGAAGACTACCTGAAGATAGATGACAATTTCGGCGACGACTATGTTTTCGAGGAGCTCATTTCACTGGCAGAAGATTCTGGCATCAAATTGATTCTGGATGGAGTCTTCAATCATACCGGCTACGACTTCTTCGCCTTCAAAGATCTCCGTGAAAGAGAGGAGACTTCCCCCTACAAGGACTGGTATTTTGTCAAACGCTTTCCAATAAGGAAGATCCAGGATAGGGCAATGACATATGTGGGATGGAACGGCTACGCATATATGCCTAAGATAAACAGCCTCAACGAAGGCTGGCAGGCTTACGTGGAACAACTTGTACGCAAGTACGATCTTGAAGGAATCGGTGGCTGGCGTCTCGATGTTGCAACGGAAGTTGACCCTCTTTTCTGGAGTGATTTCTTCAGACCACTTGTGAAGGGGTTAGACAAAGAAAAATTGCTTGTCGCGGAATTTTGGGGAGACGCCAGAGCACTGCTTAGAGGCAAGTCTTTTGATTCGGTTATGAACTACCCCTTTAAGGATGCGGTTGTGGAGTATGTTTTCAGAGCGGGAAACTCTGCTGCAAAGTTCGCAGCTATGACTAATCTGTATCTCAACGCTTATCCGCCTCAGACTCTGCATTCTCTCTGGAACATTCTGGACAGCCACGACACCGAGAGAATTCTTACCCTTGCCTTCAATCAGGTTGATCTTCTGAAGATAGCAGTGGCAATTCAGATGACTTTCATCGGCAGCCCTGTAATTTACTACGGAGACGAAATCGGAATGAAGGGGGGAAAGGATCCGGAGAACAGAGCTCCCATGATCTGGGACGAAGAGAGATGGAACTGGGAAATCTACGAATTCTACAAGAAGCTAACAGTGCTTAGAGAATCTCACGAATCTCTTCGTACCGGAGAATATGAAGTCATGACAACCAGTGGCCCCGTTCTCTCTTACAGAAGATGGAACGATCAGGATGAAGTAATTGTGGTAGTTAATCCATCAAGAGAAAGCGTCTCCTTCAGTCCTTCGACAAGTGGCGAATTCTTTGAGTATCTTTCCGGAAGAATACTGGTAATTGATCAGCACACAGTAGAGATCCCTGCTATAACAGTTTGGATTCTTGTTAGGAACGAGAGCGGTGAACTGGCTTCTGCCGACAACTCTTGATATCGAGTTCTAAGTCCCGTCAACTATTCATCCATAACCGAGTTTATTGTCGGTAGTTGATTCAGGCGGCTCATTCTAAACCTTCTCGTGCTTCTCGCTTTTCTATCCATATGCTTCGGGGAGGTAGTTCAACTTCCATAACGGAAGGAATTACGCCTGACCAATCCTGATACATCTTCTTGAGCTTAATTGAGTGCCGAGGTGTATCGTTAAGATTCACGAAAGAGGTGACGTCATAGACGGGTGCATTTCTCGTACAGGTTGCGAAGACTCCGTTCATGCCGTCAAGGAAGACCCTGGGTTCTCCTCCCCTAAGCTGCATCGCTTCCATGAGCAAAGAAATCCCGTCGCGGCCAACCTGAGACATGTCATCACTGGTAAGCATCATTCCATCAAGTAGACCCACAGATAATGCAAATACTCGCTTCTCTTCTTCGGTAAGTCCGCAGTTCCTCAAAACAATCGTATCGGGATCATTCAGCCACAGCCTGCGGTGCATGAAGGACCTTGTGTAGGCATTTCTCAAGCTGTACCTTGCGCTCGGAACTCCTATATCCATCGTTTCCCCATTCCACTCAGGCGCAGTATCGGACCCGATTCTCATACCATCAACATAACCTACTGAGGGAAGCAGAGGAGCTCCACAGCCAAGAATGAAGCAATCATCTCCGGCAGCAGCTCTAATTGTCTGCATTCCACTTCTATACGCCTCAACCGGTGTTAAGAATTCGTTGAAGCGCCCTCCAGGAATCGCACCAGCGAAGAGAAAATCTATTTTCAAATAGTCAAAGCCATAACTCCTTATTGTCTTTATAAGCCTTTCGAGGTGAAGTAGAACTTCTGGATTAGTCGTGTCAAGAGCGAAAACCTGCTTATTCCAATTTCTGTATGCTACTCTGGGATTGCCATCACTGTTCTTTACAAACCATTCTTTGTGCTCGTTAAACAGCCTTGAGGATTCGGAAGCAGAAAACGGGGCTATCCACAGTCCTGCTTTGAAGCCTTTTCCCCTAATTTCAGAAGCGATTTCTTTCAAGTCCGGAAATTTGGAGTTGGTCGTCAGCCAGTCGCCTATTTCCTTTTCGTAACCATCGTCAAGCTGAACCAGTCTGTAATCGATTCTCTCGCGATCTCGAATTTCGGCAAGAAGCTTCACATTCTTCGACAACTCATCGAAAGTTATGTCGGTGAAGTAATGGTACCAACTACACCAACCTATCCCTTCAAACTCATTAAACTCAACCTCATTACTCTGCTTTATGAGATCAGCATACTTTTCAAGCATAGTCCAGAGGCTTTTATTACCAAGAATAACCATCTCTTCGAGTTCTATTGACTCGCCCGATGCAAGTTCAGTACCGAAGAGATCCACTGAACCAATGATGCTCAAGGTCTCATCGTCTCATAGGAAATACTGGTGAGTGAATTGATTCGAGACAAAACCTACAAGGAGCTCGTCGGTGGCAATGAAGTAATCGCTAGGTCTTTGCCCTTTCCTAAGGAGCTCAGGTATTGGGGAGGCGGCAAAGAGACTTATTCCTTGAGAATCTGCGTACTGAACAAACGAATCCACTAATGGTCGCTCCCAGTAAGCCTTGAATGGGAACCATGACTGCCAGTTGTTGTAGTAAACGGGCTCACTAACATCCTGGATTTCGATTAGATCGATCTTGCCAACTTTCTTAGGAGAGGGATCTTCGTTGCGAATTGAGACCCTGAGCAAAACTCCCGATGAGTCTGGAAGGTTTGAAAAGCCATAGATAAGGACAAGGTTTTCTCTCTCTATCTTGAACTCTCTCTCGCTGCTAAGGAACAGCTCCTCTATTCCCGCGATTCTTGTCTTCAACACTTCAAATCACCTCACAACCTTGTTGTCTATTATAGGCCAACAAGAAAACAAGTTGAATCGCGGTTTCACTACTGATGCTGAGAGGAAAGACGTTTATGACTCCAATTCTGGTTGTCGGTTTTTCTTGCTCTTTCAGACGCCGGGTTCCTTTCTTTCTCGGAACAGGTACAAAGAAGCAGAACCATTCATTTTCTTGGTTGCTCCTAGATTGCTTCAAGAGCTGCACCTAGATCTTCCAGAAGATCTTCAACATCCTCGATCCCCACCGAAAGCCTTACCCCTCCTTTGGATAGACCCACTTCACTAAGCTGTTCATCTGTAAATGAAGAGTGACTGGTGAGAACAGGTATCGTGACAAGTGATTCGACTCCGGCCAGACTTGTTGCTTCTAGAAAGAGCTTGCTGCTTCTTATGAATCTTTTCGCTTTTTCCAGATTCTCCAGCTCAAGATACACGACTCCCCCAAAGCCTTTGCAATCTGCAAAGCAGCTAGGTTTAGTGTTCATCAAAGAAGGATAAGAGACTCTACGCACTTTTGGACTTTTCGAGAGAAAAACCGCTACTTCTTCCCCGTTCTTATTATGCAGTTCCATTCTGGGACCAAGAGTCTTCACTCCACGACTGACCAGAAAAGCATCAAATGGAGCTCCATTCGTGCCCAACCTAATCATTTTCTGTCTAACAAGCTTCTCAGAATCGCCTTCGCTGAAGGCGGCAAAGCCCGCAATGACATCGGAATGGCCATTCACATACTTAGACAGACTCTGGATATCTACGTCGGCACCATGTTCAAGCGGCCTAAAATTGTAGGGAGACAGAAATGTATTGTCGACTATCAAAAGCGCTCCGCTCTTCTTTGTTATCTTTGATATGTTTTCGATTTCCGATAAGACCAGGTTCGGATTTGCCATTGACTCAACATACACGATAGCGGTATTGTGGTCGACAAGATTCTCAAGGTCTTCTAACTTTGACTGGTCAAATCTCCTGACCTCTACTCCCATGCCGGGTAGTTCCGCGATAAGACTCTGAGTCCCTCCGTAAACGTTTTTCGAAATCACCAAGTTCATCCCTGACTTGAGAAAAGTGAGAAATACCGTAGTGATAGCGCCCATTCCCGATGAAAAGAACACTCCGCCTTTTCCTCCGAAAAGATCGGACAGCTTCCTTTCTAAAACTCCTATCGACGGATTTCCGACCCTTGTATATAAGGTCTCTGAGGTTTCGCTGAGATACTTGTCGTCATTTGCCAGGAAGTTCGAAGTCTGGAAAATAGGAGTTGTTACGGCGTCGCAAACTTTTTGCTCTTCGCCACTATGAATAGCTCTAGTATTGAAGCCACTCATCTTCCCATCAACTCTCCACTATCAATGAGTCCACAATCACTACTCGTTTCTCATTTGCAGAAATCAATCCGGCCTCAACGGTCGCCAGATCAAGGATTGCCTCCCGAATAGAGCCGAGAGAATTCTTCTGACCTTTAATGACTCTGTAGAAATCAGTAAATTCCTCAACGAATCCATCACTGTTATTTGCGTAGAATTTCTCTCGACCGTGAGCCTCGATTTCGATTGTCGCTTCATCCTTGTCAACACGCAACAGGCCTTCTGTTCCAACGATCTCGAGTCTGTTAAGAGTGGCCGGAGCTCCATATACAACCGAGTAGTTCCCAATCACTCCTTCTCCCAGTGTCATATTGAAGACCACTGAGTTCTCCGCACCAAGATAATCGAGATTCTTCTCTGAAAATCCGCTAACTTCTCTCACATTCCCAAGGATTTTTCGCAAGGCCGCAATGTCATGAACGCCACCGTCAGAAATGAATCCCCCCACATGTTTCGGGGCTTGCCTCCACTTAGTCTGAACATACTTGTTATCCAGTCCGAAATCTACCCATTTGAGCCAACTGAATATGATTGGTTTGCCGATCCTTCCTTCCCTCACAAATTCGGAAGCCTTAGTGTAAACTTCTATGTGTCTGTAATTCTCTGCGATGTAGACAGGTGAATTCCCCGGAAGATTCAACAGAGAAAGTCCTTCTTTCACCGATGCAGCAATAGGTTTCTCACAAATAACTGGTTTCTCCGCCGTTCTCGCAGCTACGATCATTTCGGGATTGAGGGCAATTGGCACTGCAAGGACAATCGCATCGACATCATCGGAATAAAGAATCTCTTCATAAGAATCGAAGACTTTGATTTTACCTCCAACGAGATCGGCGAACTCCTCAGCCTTCTTTCTTGTTCTGCTGTTTACAGCAGTAATTGTGAATAGATCTTTCAGCTCCATTAAGGCGGGAAGATGAAGTTCCCTTGAGGCGATTCCCGCTCCTACAACGCCTAGTCTAATGTTCATATCATCCTCCTTCGCAAAACCGTTCAAAGCAACAGAACTGGGATAAGTCCATTTAAGTCAGACTTTCTTTCTCACAAAGGGAAAGAGGCTTCAACTTCCCTTGCACCATCCGAGGGCCTTACTTCGTAACAATCGATATCTATCGCAAACTTCTCTTTATATCTCGTTTTCACCACTTCAACTATCTTCTTCTCCTCGGTTTTCTCACAAAGGGCGAGTACCGATCCACCGAACCCGGCTCCAATCATTCTTGCACCCGATACGCCCTTCATCTCTCTAAGCGTATCAACAATGAAGTCAGTTTCTTCACAAGTAACCTCATAGTCAAGAGCCAGAGATTCATGAGATTGTATGAGAAGCCTGCCAAGGTTTTCAAAATTCGAGTTTGATAGAATCTTCATTGACTCCAGAACCCTCATGTTCTCTGAAACAACATGCAAAGCTCGTCTATAATAGAGATCACCCATTTTTCCTCTGTTCGGAAACAGATCAACCATTGAAACTTCGCGATAGCTACTCCTGCCAAGAATCTCAAGAGCCTTTCGTGCTTCCTCTCTTCTTGAATTATACGCGCCTCTTGAAAGAGAATGATGTACCTTTGAATCGAACACAAGAAGCGTATAGTCGCCCAGTTCCAGGGGGACATACTCATATTGCATCTTGAGAGTATCAAGGAATATCGCCTTGTTCCTACGTCCCATTACCGCCGTGAATTGATCCATAATTCCACACTTGACTCCGACAAAATCGTTCTCTGCTTCCTGAGCATAATTGTACAACTGAGTTTCGCTGAGCTTTAGATCAAAAACCGAGTTCAGTGCTACTATCAAGGCAACCTCTAAAGCGGCAGAGCTCGAGAGACCTGCTCCTTCAGGAAGGCTGGAGCGAATATCAATATCCATTCCCCCGAACTTGGCGTCAAGCTTATTCTTCAAGATCCAGATTATTCCTTTTAGATAATCGCTCCAGTCACCTGTCTTTTCAATAACACTTTCTTCGAATGACACCGGTTTTCTTCCCATGGAGCTCAGGTGAATCCGACCGTTACCATTCTTCTCAATTGACAGAAGAACATATTTGTCAATCGCGGCTGGCATTACGAACCCTTCGTTGTAATCAGTATGCTCTCCAATGATATTAATCCTACCAGGCGCAACAAAGTACCTCTTCAACTCAACACCTCCAGCAATGTACATATATGCTTTTTGCTCTATATTGAGAGAATAGCACCCCGTTGACAAAAAAACAAAGCGGGCTAATGCCCGCCGTGAAATCGCTTCTTCAGTTAATGGATACCCAGAAGGCCGTCTATCTTTCCCTTGTCAAATCCTACAATAACCTGGCTTCCTATTGTTATCACCGGAACACCCATCTGCCCACTCTTCTTGACCATTTCTTCCGCTTTGGCTTTATCCTTGCTTACATCATAGTCTTTAAAAGCAATTCCGTTTGCCCTGAAATAGTCCTTTGCTCTCTTGCACCAGGGACATGTGGGAGTAGAATATACAACTACCTTTGCGCTCATGAAATTCACACCTCCATTTACCCCCTAGGGGTATTAGTAAGTAAATTATAGAATATTTCTGCTACAATTGTCAACTGCTCGATTTAGGGAGACATGTATTCATTCGGGAGAAGTTATCAGGATTTCGCTTTATCAAGAAGCAGTTCGAGTTTCTGCAGTTGGCGGAGTACTGAAAGCTGTTGTTCGTTAACCTTCTGTCTGTTGGCAATCAGATTCTGCAGATGCCCCATAGCTACAAGCTTTGACAAATCATCGTTGTTAAGCGAGGGCTTTGAAAGAAGATCCTTCTCTGACTTCTTCCATTCCATATAGAACAGTCTCCCTGAAGGCGTCCATCTTGCGAAAATCCTCTTCGGGACAACTAGAAGAAGCCATCCCAGGCACCAGTCTGCATAGAGAACTATTGACAGCACGAGAGATTCATCTGGAAAGGAGAGGTAAATCTGCCAGTTTCCAAAGACAAACTTCAGTATCATGGACCAGATGATTAAGTAGAAGATCGAAAAAACCGACATGACCGTAGAACCGAGGTACTCATAGAATCTTCCTGACTTCACGCTGCGCATCGCATTCTTCTGCCAAAGACTGTAATGTTCCCTGAATTCGTTGAGCGAAACGCTGTTGTTTTCAGCATCAGGAATCTCTATTGAACCGTCTTCATTTCTCTTTAGAGACTTGATGGCCTGAAGCGCCCATTGCTGCTGCGTTGGGATTCCATTATGAGTTGCCTTCACGGATATAGAATTCTCACCGATAAATATCTCTCCGCTGTTGTGCATCTCAAGAATCGTTGCAAGGAAGCCGTTGTGATCCACTTCCTGGAATGGATTCCTTATTACTGCATTAAGAATATAGCCCGGTACATCGTAGATTCTATAACCAATTTCCGACTTAACCTGAGGCTCGACTCCAAAAAGGATAAACGTGAAGAATAAGACGAAAAAAGGCACTGCTATCTGAAACCCGATCAAACCCGAAAGAAAAGCCTGCTGGAACATGGCTATCTCGTGTTCCTTGCGAATCGAACTTTTGCTTACGGTTGTACTCACCGCGTTTGGCATAGTACTGGCAATGTTTTTTGGAAACGAGATCTTGATTTCGCCCGATGCATTTGAAAGAACAGATTTCATTCGAAGCTTCACGGAGTTTCCTTCTATCTCCACCCTGGCTTCTTTATAGGGCCTGACAGAGATATCGTCCTTTGTTATCCTAGAGATTATGGCCTCGGGTAACTCTATGGAAAGAGAGATGTCTCTGGTCATGGCATCTGAGTTTGGTTCCCAGAATCTATAGCTCAACACGGCGATATCCGTTCCTATCTCGACAACACCGGATAAACTGTATTCAGTTGTCATCAGAAACTGGGTGACTTCTTGTTCAAGAAAGATCCTCGCATCGAAGCCGCCGGGGGATGACGATATCTCTCTGACAACACCGGTTCCCTGGGAAACCTCAATAGAATACGAGTTGAGAACCGAGGGATATGATAAATGGAGTTTCTTAGTCGCTGTCCTGTTGTTGCGAGATAGCGTATAAACTGAAAGCTCTTCTACGAGAAGCTCCCCCTGATCATTCAGTCTGGCGTTGATTTCAACCGAATCGATCTTGTAGGGAGCTGATTCCCTCCAGAAGCCATTTCCTAAGGCAATGAACATAAAAAATCCGCTGACTATCATGAATATGATAAAGAAGTACTTTCTTTCGAATTTCCTTTTCATTTCATCTCACCCTTTGTATTATACTCTGCATATGAAAACAGCTGGAAAAATGGAGGAAGAGATGCTCAAACACAAAAGACTCTTCGTTTCAGATATGGATGGAACGTTCTACCTGGGCGAGCATCTTTTACCAGGCAGTCTGGATTTCGCCAGGGCCATCTACAGACACAATTCAAGACTCGTGTTTCTAACCAACAATTCATCACGTACTCCTGAAGAATATATCAGAAAACTGGTGAAAATGGGCATCGAAAGGAGACTATTCGAGGTCTACACATCCGGGGAGGCTACTGTAAGTCTCCTCAAGAACTGCTTTCCTGGCAAGAAGGTGTATCTGTTGTCAACGCATTCAGTCCGGAAGATGTTTTTAGATAAGGGGATAGTCCTCGATGAAAGTAATCCTGATGTTCTCGTTCTGACATACGACACAGAGATTACTTACGAAAAGATCAGGAAGGCCGCTCTCTTCATAAGAAGAGGTGTTCCATACATTGCAAGTCATCCTGATATTAACTGCCCTACCGAAGAAGGCCCTGTACCGGATGTTGGAAGTCTTATTAGCCTCTTCGAGACATCTACGGGTCGTAAACCTGATCAAATAGTCGGAAAGCCGGATCCAACGATACTCAATATGGTCATGAAAGACTTCGGTTGCTCACCTGAAGAGACGGTTATGGTTGGAGATAGGCTCTACACAGATATTGAGTGCGGACTGAGAGCGGGAGTTGACACCTACCTTGTTCTATCGGGAGAAACGACCGAAGATATGATACCCGTTACACATAGTTACAGAGTTGTGCAGAACACCGGATCACTAGCAGCGATGATTGACAAAGATAATACTGTATAATTACCATAAGTTGGAGGTGATTGAATGGTCATCCTTTTCGTTGTAATTGGAATTATTGTTGTCTTAGCTCTATGGCTCATCGGGGTATATAACAATTTAGTCACCCTAAAAAAGAGGGTCGAAAATGCATGGTCGCAGATCGATGTTCAGCTCAAGAGAAGACATGATCTAATCCCGAACCTTGTTAGCTCTGTGAAAGGTTACATGAAATTTGAACAGGAAACTCTGGAAAAAGTAATGCAAGCGAGAGCAAAAGCTGTTTCAGCTCAAGGTGTGGGAGACAAGATCAAGGCAGAACAAGAACTTGGCGGCGCGCTCGGTAGACTGCTTGCAGTAGTCGAAAACTACCCTGATCTGAAAGCAAACACAAATGTATCACAGCTGATGGAAGAATTGACCACTACCGAGAACAAGATCTCTTACGCAAGACAGTTCTACAATGATTCTGCTACCAAGTTCAATACAAAGATCGAGATCTTCCCGAATAACGTCATTGTTGGCTTCTTTGGGGGCAAATTTGAATTGTTTCCTCTCTTTGAAGTGACAGAGGCCGAAAAAGAAGCTCCCAAAGTAGATCTTTCCTTCTGAGAGCTATGTCTTTTACAGTAGATTTCTACGAAGAAGGCAGGAAGAATGTCAGAAAGACCATCATTCTCGTGATGGTCTTTCTTGCCATGATGGTTGCATTCGGCATGATAATAGACTTGATCTTCGGTATTCTACCTATATTCACTCTTGTTTTCCTCTCCGTTGCCCTAATACAGATTCTTATTTCTCTCTCCTCAGGAAAAGAGATCGTCTTAAAATCAGTAAAAGCGCGCCCTCTCAAAACGAACGATCCAGAGGAACGACAGCTCAAGAACATCGTAGATGAACTCTCAATTGCAGCTGGAATGGGGAAACCTCCGGATGTATTTGTGATTGATGATGACTCGGTTATCAATGCATTCGCTACCGGAAGGAGACAAGATGATTCCGTCGTTTGCGTAACTAGCGGACTTTTGAAGAATCTCGATCGTGAGGAGACCTCCGGCGTAATCGGCCACGAACTTAGTCACATACTAAATAAGGACGTTCTCCTTATGACGCTGATCTCTGCGCTTCTTGGTGCGGTTGTGATTGTTCAATTGCTTGCCTTTAGGGCACTGATCACTTACCTGCGGTTTGGCGCTATTGGAGCGGCTACAAGGTCAAAACGCTCCTCAAAGAAGAACGACAACTCTGCTCTGCCTATAATCGCTTTTCTTGCGGCAGTTGCAGGGCTTGGCGCACTCTTCTCCTTTACTGGAAGACTCTCGTTGCTTGCTGTCTCGAGAACAAGAGAATACTTTGCTGATGCGAGAGCCGTCGAATTGACTAGAAATCCCGCAGGACTATCGAGAGCTCTCCGAAAGATTGCAACGACTTCTGCGAAACTCCAGACAGCAAATGTGGCGACCGCTCATCTATTCATATCAGATCCTTTGAAGAGGAGGATAAACAATAAGACCTCCTTCTTCGCATCCTTGTGGAGCACACATCCTCCGATCGCGATGAGAATTTCAATACTTGAAAACAAGACACTGACGGAAATTGAAGCGGAGCTTTCCGACTATATCTGATCTTCAGCACTCCTCCCAATGTATTCACGCAAAGAAGTGACTAAGGAAACGAACCTGTAACTTGACAGTGGGTAGGGGTACTGGTAATATAGGAATTGCTGACGCGAAGTTAGCGTTAGTGGTAAGAGCGAGCGAAGGAAGAAGGGTCATTGAAAAATGGATAGCAATCCAGCGAGTTTCGAAAAAAATGAGTCATGGATGGAGGGTTTGA
>NZ_AYTW01000055.1 GCF_002752635.1 Mesotoga sp. Brook.08.105.5.1 | reverse complement strand
AAGAACTCCTAATGGCAACGAGGTAAGGGTCTACAACGCAGAGAGAACACTGTGCGATATTCTAAAAGGGCGTAGTCATACAGATATCCAGATCATAAGCGAAGCGTTCAAGAGATATACACAACTGCCCAGTAGAGATATTCCCATGATTTCAATGTAGGCAAAGCTCATGAGGGTAGAAAAGAAGCTTAGCGCCTATTTGGAGGTATTGCTTTGAAGAACTCGATGCAGCTGAAAGCGATCATTAAGAACGTGGCAAAAAGCAAGAATATATCTGCTCAAATTGTCCTTCAGAACTATATGCTGGAGCGTTTGCTGGAAAGAATTTCATCATCACGCTACCAATCGAACTTCATCTTGAAAGGTGGATCTCTTATCGCATCAATAGTAGGCCTTGATACAAGGGCGACCATGGATATGGACGGGACCATTAAAGGGCTAAAGGTGAATGCTGAAAGTATATCAAACATGCTGAACGAGGTCTGTGCGATAGAAATGTGAATAATGAAGTCCCTATTTATAGAAAGGCCTTACTTAGTGTGGTTTGGTTGAAGATTCAGGAATTCATGCGGAAGTTGATATAATTACTTTGCTTAGACTAAGCACCCCAGGAAGAAGGGAGGGTTCTCCGTGAGAGTCGTTCTTGAGAATATCGGGCCGATAAAAAAAGCAGACATTTCGGCCGGTGATCTGACCGTTCTCGTCGGGCCACAAGCAACGGGTAAAAGCATCTTTCTTCAGTTGTTCAAGTTCTGCGTTGATCACGCCGACATAGTCAGAGAATTGAAGAAGTTTGGCTTTGATTGGAAGAATGAGCTCGAGAGTTTCTTGCCAGTCTATTTTGGCGAAGGGATGCAGGCGATATGGAATTCTCAGAGCTACATTGGACTTAACGGAAGAAAGTTTCAGATCGAAACTCACGTGAAGAAATCAGGCGGAGAAGACAGTGAGGCCAAAGTATTCTATATACCCGCTCAACGAGTTCTGATTATCTCTGCCGGGTGGCCACTTCCTTTCACCTCTTTCGATCCTACGTACCCTTTCGTTGTTAAGGACTTCAGCGAGAAGATCAGGCGCATAATGGATTCCGGCCTTGGGAGGGGCGATACCCCAATTTTTCCGAGAGACGGATACTTCAAGAAAGAGATAAGGGACGCGCTGCAGAAATCCATAATGAGAGAAGGCAAATTGAAACTAGATATAGGCCTCAGGAAAAGAATCATGCTGGAGGTTGCAGGAGTATCAATGCCCATCATGACCTGGTCTGCGGGTCAAAGGGAATTTGCGCCCTTACTACTTGGGTTGTTCTGGCTGCTGCCTTCGGCAAAAGTCTCGAAAAAGCAAGGCGTGAACTGGGTCATAGTTGAAGAGCCAGAAGCAGGCCTTCATCCGCTTGCAATTAGGGATGTCTTTCTTACTATAGTCGAACTGTTGAGCAGGAATTATAAAGTCTTGCTCTCAACCCATTCTTCGGGAATAATAGAACTCGTTTGGGCGATAAATGAGATTGTATCTCATCCTGAAGCAACTGCTGACAAAAAGAGGAAGCTTCTCCTCGACCTTTTCGAACTAAAAACAACGACAAATACGAACAAACTAATAA
>NZ_AYTW01000054.1 GCF_002752635.1 Mesotoga sp. Brook.08.105.5.1 | reverse complement strand
TGCAAAGAGCGTTGATATAGATAGATGCCTCAAAGAGGATTATCCCAATGAGAATAGATGGGACTATGCTGTTTTTATCGAGAGTGATGCTGTTCTGAAAACAGCATTCATAGAGATTCACCCAGCCAACGAATCCGAGGTCGATGAGGTGATCAAAAAGGCGCAATGGATGAAGCGATGGATCATGGATAATCAGATAAGAGTCATCACTGAGAACCGGAAGTTTTTCTGGGTTTCATCTGGCAACGTGAAGATCACCAAGAACTCACAGAAAATACGTCTTCTCCACAAACAAGGAATCGAAGGCCCACAAGAACATTTGGTTGTTGACAAAGAAATGAGATTCTAATGCCCCATCCGATTATCCCGTGTCAGCCCGAATTAATTCTATACGGGACACCGTTCTTTTAGTAATGGATCTTGCTCCCGCTCTTATGGCCTCGATCCTAAACCAACCAAGAATTTGGACGCGAAGCGTCGGAACGAGGAACTGCTCCTGTTCCTAAAAATGGAGTCTGTCCCCGTTTTTCCTATGGCAACCGCAAAGCGGTTCGTGTCGTGTTTCTTAAGCTGCCACTATGGTAGAATAATTTGGATAGAACACTAGGCAAATATTTATAATTACATAGTGTTCTATCCAAATAATCGCTGGAGACCTTTTTAATGAGCAAGAAAACCGATATTGAGAAAAAAATAAAGTCCTGCTTCAAATATAATAATTATTTCCAGCAAACATCGCAGTTTCTAAAAGCGGGAATACATCCAAGAGAAATAAAGACGGCTCTAGAAAATGGATGGATTATCAGGATAAAACATGGTCTATATATGCTGGCAGATGCATACAATGGTCTTGAAACTGATCTTGTGGCAATTACTAAAGCAAGTAAATATACCGTTATATGTCTAGCTTCAGCACTCCAGTTTTATAACCTGACCACATACATCTCTCCTAAAATTACCATTGGTGTACCTAATAACGTAAGTCATCTCAAGTTTGAATATCCCCCCGTTAAACTCTATTACTTTGACAAAAGCACATACAAAATCGGTATTACCAGAATAAAAACGAATTCCGGGATTATAAGAATATATGACCTCGAAAGAACCATCTGCGATGCTTTCAGATTCAGGAAGGAACTTGGAGAAGGCATTGCCGTTGAATCATTAATAAATTATGTAAAACGTAAGGATTCAAATATCTCAAAGCTAATGGAATACGCATCAATGCTTAGAATCAAAACGGTGATAACACCTTATCTTATACCCATTATAACATCCGCTATGGAGTGATTGTATGCGAAATATTGGGGCTTCGGTTAGAACGAAACTGTTGAACATTTCAAGACAGACAGGAAGATCCAATGAGTACTTGCTCATACAATACTTTTATGAGCGTTTTCTCTACAGATTAGGAAAATCAAAATACAGAAATAGATTGATACTCAAAGGCGGAATGCTGTTGATATCCTACGATTCTCTAAATAGATCAAGGCCTACAAAAGACCTAGATTTTCTTGCAAAGGGGCTTCCAATAAAAGCAGACAAGGTAAAACCAATTATTGAGGAAATACTTAATTCCGCAGACTCGAATGATGGGGTGCTATTTGATGCAAACAGCATTCAGGTTGAGCAAATAACAGAAGATCAAGATTATACAGGAATTCGGGTCTTTTTTGTAGCTCAGCTTGCCAATACTAAAGTAAAGACCCGACTTCATTTGGATATTCCCGTGGGAGACAGCATTGTTCCAAGTCCGATTGAAATGGAATATCCCGTACTTCTTGATTTTGAAGCTCCTAAAGTTATAGCTTATTCCAAAGAAACAGTTATAGCTGAAAAGCTTGAGACAATTGTCAAAAGTAGCACGGCAAATAGCAGGTTGAAAGATTTCTATGACATATACTACCTTGCTCAAACAACCAATTTTTCTCTCTCTTGAGTAGATTTAATTATGATGCATTACGCTCTCGCTCCTCAATGCCAAAGGAATTAAAACCACTCAACAAAATAATACAATAATTCCTGAGGCTTTCACAAATCCTGAATGCTCCCAGGATGCTCATCCATCCTTAGCTGCCACTAAGGATGTGGTTGACAACTTGAATGTCACCTGATTAGTAGTTT
>NZ_AYTW01000053.1 GCF_002752635.1 Mesotoga sp. Brook.08.105.5.1 | reverse complement strand
GTAGTAGTTTTTCAGGAAGCCCTAGGTAATGACAAGAAACGAGAGAGATTATCAAAGAGCAAAAAAAAACAGTGTAATCCATGATCGATACTGAAGTAATCAACGCTTCATAAAAAAGCAAATGTCTTACGATACTATTATATTACATTTGGACTCAAAAGACGAAGAACTTCTCTCTTGAGTAGATTTAATTATGATGCATTACGGAACAAACTAGCCTTAGTTACTGAGAATTTGCCGGATAAACCGATGTCTGTTACTTCTCTCTATCGACGTATCCCTTTTCCTTCGATAAGCTCACCGTGCCAAGGACATTCTACGCAACTGTGAAACCATCTTCATCAAGAATAAAGTAGGCTGCAAGGGCCCAATCGGCAAATCTTCTCCCGATCAGAAGTAGCCGGCTGTTTGAAATTCCTTCCTTCAGGAACCTATGTGCTCCTAGAAACCAACCTTGGGTACACTCTCAGCAATATCGTCAGTCTCTTTGTTCTACAATGAAAGCATTCAAGAACGCAGGCATCCTCTTATCCGAAGAAAGACTTAACAAAGATCCTAATGACCTCGGCTCCCCCGATAAAAGTCCCCACACTGCTTCCAACGTTCGCGAATACTACAACCAGAAGGATCTTCGTAACTCTGTTTTTCCAGAACCCCTTGAATGAACTTACATCTTCGTTCAAGTTTTCAAAGTCGAAGACCTTTGGCTTTCTCACCAGCGCCTCCACAAGACCGGCAAACCACCCGGCAGCGAGAATAGGGTTCAAGGAACTCACCGGAGCGATGAAGAAAGCAGTCAATATAGAGAGAGGGTGGCCAAGAGCTGCAATAGTCCCCAGAGCAGAAAGCGATCCGTTCCAGAGGATCCAGGCCAGTATCTGGTCTAATCCGGCATCCCTGTTCACGATAATAGTAGATACCATGAGAGCAATAATGACTATTGATATGGTCCAGCCGATAATCTTACCGGTCTTCTTCTTCGGAGGGATCTTGCTGAGTGCCACAAGGTCCTGATCCTCTTTTATAGCCTCTTTCAAACCCGGGACATGTCCGGCACCAACGACTGCGACTACTTTCTTTCCTGGAGCCGTCTTGATCTTCTGGGCAAGAAACTTGTCCCTCTCGTCAATAAGAGTCTCCTTCAGCTGCGGAAAAGACTTTGAAAGTTCACTAAGAGCCGATGTAAGCATATCACCCGACTTCATCTTTTCAAGATCTTCTTCGGTTATCTTCTCATCGCTGAAAATTGACAGAACGAGAGTGAAGAAGAGTTTCGTCTTTCCCCAGAAGCCGAGATTTCCCCATATTCTTGCGAAAGTAACCTGAATATCTCTATCCGCGAGAACAAGCTGCGCTCCTATCTCTTTTGCCGACTCAATAGCCTGCAGCATCTCCTGTCCAGCTTGAATTCCTATCTGCTTCGCCATTCTCTTCTGATAGGAAGAGAGTATGAGATTTGCCAGAAGAAGAAAGGATTTCTTCTCCTTAACAACCTTTGCGATATCGGTCTTCTTCCATCTATCCTGATCCTGCATCGATTGATAACGGGAATTACACAACTCTATAGCAACGGAATCGGGTTTCTCTTCCTCAATGATCGTCTTCACTTCTTCGGCGCTGTTCTTTGATACGTGGGCGGTACCGATAACTATCAATTCTTTGTCATCAAGCATTATTCTGTGCACTGTCTCGGACAACGAAATCACCCTTTCGATTTAATTATCAAACTCTATTTAATCATAATCTTGCAGCTAACTCGTGTTTATGAGATTATCAATTATATAGCTGATTAAGATGATGTTGGGAGGTGTTCTCTTGAGCAGCCCCGTCCGAGCTGAGATCGGAGATCTCGAAGGAGCTATTGAGCTAGCATCTCTGGTCTTCAATACTGAAATGGGCAAGATCTTTCCTGTGCTTTTCTCCGAGGAAAACGTTAAGAACATAACCGTTGTCAAAGACGCTGGAAGACCTGTAGCGATGATCGGGCTCCTTCCCAGAGAAATATCTCTATTCGGTCACAGAATGAAAGTTGGACTCGTTGGTTCGGTATGCACTCACCCAGACTACCGCGGAAAGAATTACGGCGCCGTGACTCTTGCCAAGGCAGAGGAATTGGCTATAGATCTGGGACTATCACTGCTCATCATATCCGGAGGAAGAGGGATGTATCAGCGTTTTGGAGCGGTCAAACCCCCCGGTCTCAAAAAGATTGTAGTGAAACATGGTAGAGCAACCGCGATGAGGGAAGCAAAGCGTACCGACATCGGAAGGATTCTTGACCTGTACCGACTGAAACCCGTCAGATACATCAGGAGCTTTTCGGATTTTGAGAAGATCTTCTCGACAGGATACGCAGTGGCCAGAAAGACAAAGACCTATATCAACGACAGAGCGTACATCACCGTTGTGGAAAAGGAAACGGGGAATCACGTTGTGGAATATGGAGGCAGCAGCAAGGACGTAATATCCTTGACAAAAAGCTTCATAGAAAAAGAAGGACTTGAAGAGTGCACTATAATCGCCGACAGACTATTCAGAAGCGAAGAAAGCCTGCCATGCGAGTTTCCGGGAACGGCAAAGGTCATTTCGAAACGCCACTTCTTCGATCAGATGGAAAGCTATTTCACCGAGGTAATGCTTTCGGAGGATTACGACAGATTTCTGGAGAGTGCTGAAAGACTCTCTTTGGCCGAACTTAATCAGGAGATTCTATGCTGCAGCAAGTTCAAGGGTCTTCCTATAACTCTTCCAGACTACGGTTTTGATTACGTGTGATGAGGAGGAGTCTGCTTACAGAGTCCAGTCAAAAGGCGAAAATCATCGCGCCTGTGAAGGCTACGCCTTCGCCAGTTTCGCTTCGCGGCCGAGACCAGTTGCAAGTTGCCAGTTCCACGTTGCAAGATCTAGGTGCGAAAAACAAAAGATCAGACTAAAGGCAGGCGCCGAAGAACATCGCCGGACGCAAGGCCGGGCAAGAACGTCCCAGGTCGCAATGCCTTCTTCGCGGGTATGAACCGGGTCCGGGGTCTGGTTAGATCGCTAGAAGCCGTTCTTGGGAGAACAGCTGTTTGTTCGAAAGAGCGGTTGCGAGTTGCATGTTCCAAGTTGCAAGCACAAGAACCGCTGTGCGCTTAAGAGAAAAAATCCTCTGGTCGCTGAGCGAAAGAATCCGTCATTATGAACTCCATTCAGAATCTCGTGTTCGTGGTTTTTGATCTAAACCAAGAACGAAGAACAGATCCTCGCTCTGGAACGAAGAATTTTCCTCGGAGAACGGTGAACTGTTCAACGGAGAACCAGTTTCACTTTGCTCTTTCGAACCCCAACCACAAACCTCCGACCCCGGCCTTCGCCTTCTTGGCACACACCAACCCCCAACCTGCAATCCCCGACCTCGGTAATTTCTTCTCCCTCCTGGTGCGAAAGCGCCAGCA
>NZ_AYTW01000052.1 GCF_002752635.1 Mesotoga sp. Brook.08.105.5.1 | reverse complement strand
TCAACGGCGAACCATGTTTTAGAGCGTTCAGCGGGTTCACCGCTTTTAAGCGTACAGCAGAACTTCTGGCGTATAGCGGATCTTCAGGGCGAGATCCCGTGCAGGTACCCTGAACAGGTGCACATCAGGGCAGGCTCTACGGGATGACAATGTCATAAGGTTATGCAATTCTTTTGTAGGGGCGAACGGCTGTTCGCCCGAAAAGGAAATCCTCCACCGAGGCCTGACTGGCTTCCGTATTTCTCGCCTTCTCGTGAGCGCAGCGAACGCCTCGACATTGCTCTTTCCTTAAGAAAAAGGTTCTCGGGTTTGATTTCAACAAAGTCGGCTCTTCACAGCGTTCAGCGGGTTCACCGCTTTTAAGCGTTCAACGGTCTCGGTCTTCTCGGTGGACGGTGGACCGTTGACGGACAACGTTGTTTTGAGCAGCGATCAGCGGGTTCTTGTTCTTAAGCGTACAGCTGCTCTTTCCCTACGAAGCGGAACTAGCAGAGCAAAGTGCGACTTGCCACTGAAGGCCACATCCTCTTACTGGTTGCAGGTGCTATAATCACGATTGGGAGGGATATCCATGCCCGATAGGTCGTTGGATTGGTTACGTCAAGCAAAAAGAGATCTAGAACACGCTCGAGAGTCTGCTATAAATGGAAAGCATGAATGGGCTTGCTTTGCGTCACAGCAAGCGGCAGAAAAGGCAGTAAGGGCTCTCCATCTTTCTTTGGGTCAGGAAGCGTGGGGGCACATGGTAAGCAAACTGATTCAAGAACTTCCTGAAGGAATTGTGCTGCCCGACGATTTATTGGATAAGGCGAGAATTCTTGACAATTCTTACATACCTGCGAGATATCCGAATAGTCATCCCGAAGGCTCTCCTTTTGAGTATTTCGGAAGCAAGCAAAGTGAGGAGGCTATTGCATATGCCGGTGAGATTGTTGAATTCGTCAATAATGAAATGGCCAAGTAAAGAGGCTGTAGTCGATTCGTTTTTTAAGTGGTCAGAAACGTTGAAGCGGGATTCCAACATTCTAAGTATAGGTTACTTCGGTTCCTACGCTCGGGGCGACAATGGAGTGGGAAGCGACCTTGATGGGATTGTTGTAGTGAAAGACTCCAAAGCTCCTTTCGGAAAACGGGGAACGGAATGGGATTTGTCGATTTTACCGGTTCCGGTCGATCTTCTGATCTACACTTTGGCCGAGTGGAATAAATTAAACAAAGAACCGTCCTACTTCATTAAAAGATTGAGAGAAGAAGTTAAGTGGATCTTCAAAACAGATGACTCATTGAACCTATAAAAAGGATCATTGTTTCGATCAATCTCACCGATGTTCTCGGTGGAAGCTAGAAACCCCTGTTTGTTGACAATGCGTCATGCTGAACTTGTTTCAGCATCTCGATCTTAAGAACCGTCCTTCGTTGCCCGTCCCGGATCATGGACCCGTCCTTGGGAAGAGCCTGAGGTCAAAGGCAAGAGGTCGGAAGAGCGAAGAGATCTTGATCTTCTTACCTCTAGCCTCATTCCTCTTACCTCTGATCCGCCTCATCCCTTCGCCCTGACCAAGAGCACGTCAGGATGACAAACCGAGTTGGTTCATTCACCTACGGTGGCCAGTCTGCTGGCGCAGGCCATTCAGGCTTCGCCTGGCCAGTCTCGCCTTCGGCGAAGCCAGTTCCGCTTCGCGGACAAAAGAGCCGTTGTGTTCACGTGAAGATCGGGATTCTGAGCAGGATCATCTCAGAATGACGCGATGCAAGAGAAGACTATCACCCCATGTCACTCGTACAAACTCCTACTTCATCACCCGTAAGCCTGCCCCAATGAGCCCGCCTCAAAATGCTCCTGTTTGGGGGTCTGCACGGGATCTGCACTTTTGAAGACCATGGCCGGGAGCCGCGGGTTGGCAGGTAATAGCGAAGGATCAGTTCCAAGTTGCAGTGTGTCATTTGCAAGAAGAGGAACTGAAATCACAATACATGACCCTGGCCTGAAACAAGTTTATGACGGTATTGATAGCGGGTAAGATTCTGGAGTCTAGGGTCTGACAAACAAAAACAGCTTGAACCGTTCAGAATTATCAGCGCCTGTGAGGACATCATCCCGAACTTGTTTCGGGATCAGGGCTTTTTTGTAAGACCGAGGTTGGTGGTGACGGGCTGGTGGTAGGAAAGAGCGGATATAAGCTGGTTAGCCGTTGCCCATCTACTGGAAGGACAAGGGCAAGAAGGTGAATCAAGTTCGGCATGCGGAATCCTAGACGAAGAACCAAGAACCTGGACGCGTAGCGTCGGAACGAAGAACAGGTCTTCTGGAAGGAAGGGTTCATGATCTTGACAAAGGAACAAGGACGGTTCCCACTTCTGCATGATGTGATGTGACGTTTTCGGAATTACCATTCGTTGTTATCCCGCGGAGCCAGCCCTGAAAGCCTGCCCAAAAACACTTAGGTTTTGGGCTCCTGTTAAGCGATTAGATGATGCCCTTAGGATCTCGTCATTCCCCTTTTTCACACCTCGGCAACGCGGTTTTGACAACCCTTTCCTGCTATTCTTATCCTCATAATCCGCTTCGCCCACTTTTGTGGGAGAACGGAGGATCATTGACGGTAAACCTGAAAATGCCTTCTGGCGCGTAAGCGCCAGCATCGCTTCCTGCCGTAGGCAGAATGACTTCTGCTCTTGCTCGGAGGGTGGCTGACCGTAGACGGGCAACGTTGTCTTCAGCAGCGTACAGCGTTTTCTAGTCGAGCGGGCTGTTTCTCGCGTATTTGCTCTCACATAACCTAGGAGCCCTTCGACATATTCACGACTGTATTTTCACTTGATTTCGTCAGTCACATCGATATAACTCTGTTCGTGACTCATATTCAGAAATCTTATGTTTCCACTCGAAAAATCGATTCTATCAAGCTCTACCTTTCTGATATTCAGATCACCGTATGTCCTGTAGTAGTAGACTCTGTTGGTCAAGTCCCTTACTGCCGACCAATAAGCAATGTCTCTTGTAACTACCCATCCCAGCTCTTCATTGACTACGAGACCTTCAGGAATATCCAGAGCGTTCAAGATGTGCCAGGCCAAAGTTACCGCCTCTTTTGCATGGGCTGGCTTCACTTCTCCGTGAGAGTAGAAGGCGGCCCTCACAAATCGGCTTGGAGATGTGTTGTCCCCAGGAAGCCCAAGCAATCCAGTTCCATTTCCTGTCGCCTTAATTTCAAAATCGCCTAACTTAGAACTCTTGATGTTTACCGGAGTCAAGTTTACGTAGTTCGAGAGATTCTGAAGATGCCAGTCGAATGTGGGATTGTTTGTAATTACTCCAAGAGGGTTTTCATGAATGTTCAGTTCACCTTCAACGTACTCTATTACAATACAGCCTCCCTTTGCATCATAGACAATGTGGTGAAGTGGCATAACAGTAGACTCCGTGGCCATAATGGCAAGGCCGTACACACGGATATTTTCGAGCGCTGTTTTCACTTCATCTACCGTTGCGAAGTTGCCAAGAATCCAACCTACCAGATCAAACTGAGAGAGAGTTTCTCTGTAAAACTCTCTTTGTAGCTCCTGGTAACCTGCGCAACCGGAGAAGTAGAATGCGCCGCATGCCAAACCAACTTCGTTTATTCCATCTGCAACTAAATCCATGCCCAAGGCGTTGGCCCCAACGTATCCGTACTTCACATTCCAGCTCAGGCCCTCCCAGCCGGTTGTAAACGCAGTCATAAAAGTACCTCTAGGTACAACCATGATTTTGCTTTCGAGATCAAATTCAAACTCGAGAGTCCTTGCAGCAATAATTGAACCATCCCTCGAAACCACTCTGAACCCTGTGCAACCGATCGAAGCACCAGTAAGCGAGACTAATAAAAGAACGCACATTAGAAATCTCTTCATCGCAAACATCCCCCCTGTCTTCAGCTCCCTGATCTCTCGTTTCTCTGAAGACTGCAATATTATACATTGTGATCACTTCTTGACTTCTACATTCTAGAATCACTGGAAAAAGCAGGAGATTCAGAGCACCCCCTTGACAACTAACTGTATTAGTTGATATAGTACAGTTAGGATAGTCAGTGAGGAGTGAATTCAATGTTAGAAGAAGCGATCAGAGTTAAGAACCTTAAGAAGAGCTACGGGAATTTCGAGGCTGTAAAAGGGATAGACCTCTCGCTTGTGCCCGGAAAGGTCAACGCTCTTTTGGGTCCTAACGGCGCGGGAAAGACCACAACTCTAAAATCAATTCTTGGTCTTGTTCATTATTCCGGAGAGATAACGATACTTGGAGAGAAAATCGATGTCGCCCGGGAGAGAATCTCATTTGTTCCGGAAGACAAAAGCTTCTATGACAACCTGACTCCGGAAAAGGCAGTTAAGATGTGTTCGATGCTCATGCGCAATTTTTCGGCAGATAAAGCTGCTAAACAAATGAAGGACTTTGATCTCCCTATGAATAAGAAGATATCTGCTTTCTCTCACGGCATGAAGACATCCACTTATCTGGCAATTGCAATGTCTCAGGACGCTGACATCTTCATCTTTGACGAACCCACGTGGGGTCTTGATCCACTCCGGAGAGACGAAGTTCTTGAGATGATAAAGAATCTATCCCTTAATGGAAAGACAGTACTTTACACCTCTCACATCATTCCCGAGGTAGAGAAGATCGCCGATGTCTTTTCGATAATGTACAAAGGCGAAATTCTCTACTCAGGAGAAATGAAGGGATTGGACGATAGGTTTGCTCTTTACTCTCTGCCTTTGAAAACGGAAATAGATAAGAATGACTTCATCGCCGTCGTCAAAGAAGCAGATGCGCTGAAAGTTCTCACCGACAACCCTAAAGAGATTGCGAAGCTGAAGGAGATAGCTGGATCTAGAAGAGAAGAGGTTAGTCTTGAATCCTTCTTCGGGACAATTGTAAGGGGGAATAAGCATGTTCTATAAGGAAATCCACGAAATGAAATTGAGAGTAGTAATCATGTTCGTCGTCTTGTTAATCTCATTGGTTACAACTATTGCTCTCAGACCTTATGCAGCGCAGATGATGGAAGAAATGACCGCTCAACTTGAAGATATGCCGGATTTTCTTAAGAATCTTATGGGAGACGTTTCAGGTCTTTCGAGACTTAATGAAGACAACTACTATCTGTTGAGTCAGTGGCACGGAAAGAACTACGGGCAGTTTCTCCCCTTCGTCGTTCTGCTGATTGCCTTCCCCATATTCGCAAAGGAATTCGACAAGAAGACGATCTACTTCCTGCTTTCAAGAAAGAACAGAAACGAAGTGTTCTGGACAAAGTATCTTGCGGGGCTCGGAGCCGTACTGACAATAACGGCGGTCTTGTCTTTGCTCGGTCCAGTAGCAATGAATTTCGCCGGTTACAGCACGGTGTTTGCCGATACGCTGAAAGTGCTGCTCCAGCAGCTGGTCGGAGTCACATTCTTCTACTCTCTTTTTACGATGATTTCTATAATGAGTAGAGATCAGGTTAAACCAGTCGTCGCCGGAGTAGTAATAGTCCTAGGATTGCCCATACTTGGAATGATTGATACGCTCTCCTGGCTGAATCTATATCCTTTTATACTGGGATCGAGTATAGCACAGAAGGGGACTATTGACTGGATCTATCTGGTCTCATTGCTTGCAGCGACAGTTGTACTGACCGTAACTGATTACAAGGTCTTTGAAAAGAAGGAAGTGTGAAAACAGACCACTTTCGGAAGGCTAAATGATGGCGAGAATGTCGCTAATGCGGGCCTGGCCGTGGTCGGTGGTAGCAGGTAGGGGGTCGGGAAGAGCGGAATAAGACGCAAGGCGCCGAAGAGCATCGGCGGACGCAAGGCTGGCGAAGATCACGCCAGGTCGCAATGCCCTCTTCGCGGGGAAGCAATTCCGAAAATCCCACTGAGGCCGATTCTTTGAAGTGCTCAGCTTGCAGCGTTCCCTAACAAGCGGATCTCTGGCCGTCAACGATTGGCCTTTCTCAGTCAGATGGAGAAACCGTATCGAGAGAACGAAAAGACGCTTTGCACTTGAGATTAAGCTTCGCTTCGAGAAAGGCGGCATTCGAGACTGCCCTGAGTAGCGAGAAAAGCAGATCTGAATGTTGTCACTGCAGGATGACAGACAAAAGAAGCGAACAATGCGGTTGGGCCGAGAGCTCGTCATTACCCATAAGTTAGGGAGGTAAACGGCACTCATATACTGGCACTTGCGGAAACACTGTGGTTCGCTCCTGATGATCCTGATCTTAAGTCCTCCCTTGAGGGAGGAGGGCCACGAAGTGGCGGAGGGTGTCTGTTTCAAAGAAGAGCATCGAGAGTACGAGATGAGGAGAGAGTACGAGAAACAGGAGAGAGGGAGTTCTCGTCCTCTCGTGAGCGAAGCGAACGTCTCGAAAATGCCCTTTCTCTAGCTTCACGCTCCACCGATCTTAAGAGCGGTAGGGTCAAGAGATGGCGCGGTGAAAGTGAGTACAGACCTTGTGAGGCCAGGCTGTTTACTCCCCTTTTGGGAGAGTGTCCCCCTCAAGCGGGTCATCTCATCCACACTCCCCACCGCAAGCGGTCCCCCCCGCTCGAGCGGGGATTTAAGATCAAGAACAGAAGAGCGGTTCATCGTTGACACTCCGTGTCCAGGGTCTTCATTAGACGCCGCGAGATGATTAGATCCAGAGAATATGATGTGGGTAATGATGATCCGCTCAAGCGGAGTGTCTATGCCTAAATGATTTGGGACGAAGGACCAAGGACTGATTTTCGATCATACGGAATTGAGAGCGGAAGAGGTCGTAAATTTACACTCGAGAGGTAGCAAAAAAAGTAGAGGCAAGAAGCTTTCTAAGTTCAGCGTTTCCTGGTATTATATTGATCTCGATCTTCATACCTCTACCCTCGCACCTCTGCCCTCTAGCTTGATATTGATCTCATCCTAGGACGGTTCTTTCCAGCATCCATCGAATCTTCTGCCCGTTATTTGGAGCTGGAGGCCCGAATTCTTAAGATGAACACAGATCTTGATTCTTGAAGGTAATCGTAACACTGCTAATTGTTAAGGAGGAAGGAAAATGATCAAAAGGATTCTAGTAAGTGCGGTTCTAATTGCATCCGTTCTATCTTTCGCGTCGATTGATATCGCGAAGCAGTACTTAGACAGTTTCTTCAATGGGAAGTTTCCCGAAGCTTATGAGCTGCAGAATGCCGAGATGAAGAAGGCGCAGCCGCTTTCAGCAATGAGAAATCTCAGAGGGCAACTGCAGATGCAGGTTGGAGATTTCGTCCAGATCCTAAATATCAGCGAAGTACCTCAGGGCGATCTTGTGTCCTACATATTCGCCTCTGAATTCAAGGCGGGAGTATTCGATGTGATAATTACTCTGGATGCCGAGAAAAAGGTCGCGGGATTCTTCATAAGACCATCTACTTACGTAAAGCCCGAAACGGAGAGCATAATGATTGAAACAGGAAATGAAGTAGTTGACACCTATCTCAAGGGATTCTTCTCCGGAGAATTCGAGAATATCTTCGAGCTTCAGAATGAACAGGTGAAGGCAAGTCTCACTCCTGAAGCGCTAAGCGGCGCATACGCAAATATCGTTGGCATGGCCGGGGAATTCCAAGAAGTTCTGAATCTGGACTCATCAACGAATGACGGTATGATCTCCTTTGTTTTAGCATGCAGGGTTGCAAATGGAATCTTCGACATCACTGTCACTCTCGACAGCGACGAGAAGGTGGCAGGCTTCTATTTCCGTCAGTCAGCGTATTCCGAAAGGGAGTTGCCTGAATATGCCGACCCATCAGCCTACACGGAACAAGACATCACTGTAGGCAAGGAACCATATTATCTTCCGGCAAAACTGATGGTTCCTAACGGTCTGGAATCGTATCCGTTAGTAATCATCTTGCAGGGATCGGGAACACACGATATCGATGGTACTCTGGGCCCGAACCAGCCTTACAGAGACATCGCTGTGGGACTCGCATCCAGGGGAATTGCGACACTGAGATATCCAAAGAAATACCTTGTATACCCGGACAAAGCGGACGAAATCGGAGCAACTGCCGAAGCGGAATACGTAGACGACGCTCTGGTCGTCATCGAACAGATGAAGTCAATTCCCCTATTCAGCGGGATCTACCTCGCCGGACACTCCATGGGCGGAATGGTTGCTCCATGGATTGCTGAAGAGGCTGGAGTCGATGGCGTGATAGTTCTTGCTGGTTCTCCCGTTAAACTCGCTCAGATAAGTCTGGATCAGAATCTCGATCTTGCTGGAGACCAAATGACGGAAGAACAGAAAGCTCAGACAATCGAGTTCTTCACTCAGTTATTGAATGGAGAAATCCCGGAAGAAACGGAGATTGCCCCCGGACTTACGGCAGGCTATTACTACAGCCTTGACAGATATTTTTGTATGCCGGTACTGGAGGAAACGGAGCTCCCTGTATTGATTGCAAATGCCGAGCTTGATTTTCAGAGTCCCAAACACTACTTCGACATCTTCGCTGAGGAGCTTGGAGAAAGTCCAAATGTCACACTTGAATTGCTTGAAGGACTCAATCATATCTTCATAGAAACGGACGGAACGATCAAGAGTATCGAAGAATACAACAGGCCGGGTTATGTCTCCGCTGAATTGATAGACCTGATTGTCGAATGGATTAAGGAGCTGGAGTGACTTTTAGAAACGTGTTCAGGGGTAGCAGGTAGGGGGTCGGGAAGAGCGGAATAAGACGCAACGCGCCGAAAAGCATGGCGGACGCAATGCCCGCTTCGCGGGGAAAGAGTAAATTTTGCTTAGGAGAAAACTCTGTACGTTGTGAAGAGCAGTTCCAAGATGCAAGTTGTGAGTTGTAAGAAGAAGAAACGGAGAAGAAAGCAAAATGAAGCAATCTCATCAGAACCAGCTCATCTCGTCATCTGAAGCGCTCCTGTTAAGGATCTGGGCTTATGAGAAACCGTTGTCGGGAGTTGCAGGTAGCGGGTTGGAAAGAGCGGAACAAGACGCAGGGCGCCGAAAAGCATGGCGGACGCAATGCCCGCTTCGCGGGGAAGCGATTCGAAAAGCATCACAGCTCGTCATTCTGACAAAGCTCTTGGTCAGAATCTCGATCCTTGTCGCTGCAAATCTCTCGCCTTCGCGTGAGCGCAGCGAAGGTTCCGACCATGCTCATTCTTGACTGATCTTATCGGTGAACGGGTTCATGATCTTGAACGGTCAACGGTCAACCGTATTTCACTGCGATCAGCGGGTCCTTGTTCTTAAGCGTACAGCGGATCTTATGCTTGCAACTTGGAACTGGCAACTTACAACTGCTCTTTCGAAGGACGGGTTCATGATCTGGGACGAAGGACGAGGACTGCTCTTTACAGCGATCAGCGGGTCCTTGCTCTTAAGCGTACAGCGGTTCTTATGCTTGCAACTTGGAATAAGCAACTTGCAACTGCTCTTTCGAAGGACGGGTTCATGATCTGGGACGAAGGACCAAGGACGGTTTTTTATTTCTTGAAGCGACACTAACAAGACAAAGGCATTACGGAAGGTGATAATGTGTGGTTTGACATCGATATAAGATCCCCATTGCCGATCTACGATCAAATCAAGAGGGGGGTGAGAGAGGAGATCCTTAAGGAGAAACTTAAGGAAGGTGATCCTCTTCCCTCAATTCGTGAAATGGCTTCTCAAATCAGGGTTAATCCTAACACTGTTGCCAGAGCCTACAGAGAACTCGAGATGGAAGGCTTGATTATGGCAAGACAGGGACTAGGGTATATAGTAATCAGTGATAGAGATCAGGTAAGAGACTCTGTCTTTGAAAGCCTATCTACTGAGCTTAGGGAGCCCATCCTTCGTTTGAAGAAATCGGGAATTTCTCTGGAAAGGCTCCTGGAGGTGATTGAGAAGATATGGAAAGAAATGAATTAACCCTGGACATACAGAACCTTGAAAAGACTTATAAGGGCAATGTTGAGGCCGTTTGCGGGATCGATGTCAAGCTGGAAAAACAACGAATCTACGCACTGCTTGGTCCAAATGGAGCCGGCAAAACGACAGTTCTGAAATCTATATTAGGATTGATCAATTACTCTGGATCGATACTTGTTCTTGGAAGACCCGTTGATGAGGTCAGAGAAATGATCTCGTTCGTTCCTGAGGAGAAGAATCTCTACGAGAATCTGAACATAGAAGAAACCCTCAAATTGATTCGCAGAATTTCGAGCAGATTCGATGAAAACCAGGCGCGCAAGTATATCGCACACTACCACCTTCCCTGTACAAAGAAAATTAGAACCTTCTCAAACGGCATGAAGACAGCGATGTACATCTCATTAGCTCTTTCAACCGACGCAGATTTCTACATATTGGACGAACCGACATGGGGCCTCGATCCAATCATGCGAGACGACACTCTCGAATTCATAAGAGAAAAGGTGATTGCCGGAAAGACTGTACTGTACACGTCCCATATAATCCCTGAAGTCGAAAAAATCGCAGACGAATTCTTTATTATGATAAACGGGAAGGTTAAGTATTCCGGTGATCTCGACGGAATCAAAGAAAAGTACAGAATCGTAAAGATGCCCTTTAACAAAAAGGAACTCGACAGTTGTACGGACTGTCTGGCGGCAGCAAAGGAACTTAACAGACTTTCGATAATAGTCGAAAACTTAGAGGCAACAGAGAGATTCTACAAAACAGATGAAGCAACCATTTCGATTCCTGACCTGGAGGAGTTTTTTCAAATTCTGGTCAGGAGTGAAAACAGAAATTCTCGTTGAGCGCAGGAGGTTAGGATCGTGATCGAGATTAGAAACCTTACGAAGATTTATAGTGGAAGTGTGAAGGCAGTAGATGATGTGAGCCTTACTGTCAAAGAAGGCGAGATATTTGGCTTTCTCGGACCGAACGGAGCCGGTAAGACCACTACCATAAAGATGATAGTAGGTCTGCTTCAGCCGACATCCGGAAGCATACACATCGACGAAATCGATGTACTAACTTCACCTGTGGAAGCGAAGATGAAGATGGGTTACGTTGCAGACGAACCGCTAGTTATGGAGAAAATCACGGGAGTTCAATATCTAAACATGATTTCCGACGTGTTCCTGGTTCCTCCGAAGACGCGAGCAGAAAGGGCTTTGAAGCTGCTTCAAAACTTCAAGCTCTCCGATGCCGTGAAAGACCCAGTCTCCACTTATTCTCACGGAATGAGACAGAAGCTCTCTCTTGTTGCAGCCCTCATACACAATCCGGATCTCTGGATCCTTGATGAACCAATAGTCGGTCTAGATCCAGAATCGGCCTTCATTCTCAAGCAGATGATGAGAAATCATGTAAAGGCTGGAAACACGGTCTTTTTCTCTACTCACGTAATGGAAGTAGCTGAGAAAATATGTGACAGGATAGGAATAATCAATAAGGGCAAGCTAGAATTCGTTGGCACCGTTGATCAACTGAGGAAGCTTAGCGGCAGGGGAAGTCTGGAAGAACTCTTCCTGGAGGTGACAGGTAGTGAGACTGAAAATGGTGATTTCTCTTACCTCGACGCTGATTAATTCTCACTACAACATACCCAGGTCCCTATATCACTTCAAGAGAAAGGAAAGGCTATGGGAACCGGCCCTGATAATCGGTGTCATACTCCTACTGGGCTTGACTCTCGGACCGCTTTACGGAGGTTTGCTCAACACGATGTACGATCAGTATGAAGCATCCGGACTGAGATCGCTCTTTCTGGCAGGACCTTTCCTGATTGCAAATCTCTTTGGATTCATCTTTGGGATCTTCCTCATGATAAGCACCTTTTTCTTTGGCGACGATATGTGCGTTTTGATACCTTTGCCCCTGAAATCGACAGAAGTACTTATGTCGAAGTTCCTCGTAGTCTTGATGGACCTTATGTTGATCTCGCTTGCTATAATCCTTCCGGCATATATCCTGTATGGCGTGCGATCCTCGGCAGGAATCGGATACTGGATCTTCATGGTGATTGTGTTTCTTTTAAGTCAGGTGTTGCCGATAATGCTTTCCGCAATAATCGTCCTTCCTCTCTCAAGGTTATTTCGATTCAAAAAGAATAGAGATAATATGGTTTATTTCTTGAGTGCACTTATTTTGGTGGGAGTGCTGATCTTCATCTCCTTCACCAGCCGCGTAGATCCAAATATGAGCGCCGAGGAATTTGCCAGGATCTTCTCGAGCGAGGATGCGATTCTGAACAAAACAGCCGGAGCGTATCCTCCGACGATACTAGTTACAAAGGCCCTGAGCAGACCCTTCTTTGAGGGATTGTTGTGGCTTCTTGCGTTTATTGGGCTTCACGTGGCCGCTCTCGGAGTCTTTCTCTTCTTCGGTGACAAGTTCTACTACTCGGTTTACTCGAGTCTGCAAGAAAACTTTGCAAAGCGCGCCGCACTTAAGGAAGGCGAAATTACAGGCCTGATGGGAGTTCAGAACAGCAAGTTCGCGGCACTTCATAGACGTGAATGGTGGTACTTCCTCAAAGTCCCTGCCTTCGCTTTTAACGGATTCGGAAATGTGGTGATCCTTCCGATATTGCTTGTAATCGCTGCCGTGGCTGGTCAAACTGATGAGATCGGACAGATGATCCAGCAATTTCAGCAGTACAGAGAGCTTTTCGTCCCGGTCGGCGCATTGATAGCCGCAGTCTCCGGAGGAATAAACGGGCTCGCCTCCTCCATATTCAGTAGAGAAGGAAAACTAATCCATGAGCTTAAAGCCTTACCTGTCAAGACATCGGAGATTGTTACGGTCAAGTTCGTTCATGTTCAGACCTTGAGCTTCATAGGACCGGTCTCGGGTGCAATAGCTCTGAGCGTAATACTGGGGCTCTCATTTGTTGAAGCAACAGTTGTCTTCGTTGTGGGGGCTATAACGCTTACCTTCCTGAACATCCTTCAGATGATAATTGACTCAGTGAAGCCAATCCTCGGGTGGGAGAATCCGCAAAGAGCCATGAAGCAAAACGTAAATGTTGCGCTTTCAATTCCGGTGGTATTCGGTTACGTTGGAGGCTTCGGGTATCTTGCATTCCTGCTGAAGGATACGATCTCAGGAATGCTCATGACTCTCGTGCTGGCCCTGATCGGAATTGTGGGCATAGTAATCTCCTGGCCTGTGCTGTTGAAGAAACCAAATAGACTGATGATAAGAGACGTTTAAAGTGAGCCTAGCCGAAAGATCCGCTTGTTAGGAAACGCTTTACGCTTTGAAGAGGCGTCCTCCGATAAGATCAATCGAGAAAGAGCAAATTCGAGAGTTCATTTCGCTCAAGAGAATACGAGAAAAAAGCCAGTCACTGCTGAAATAAGACGCAATGCGCCTTCGGCGAAAATCAGTCTTCTTTTTCGCTCTGCTTTCGCGTACTTTGTTTACAACAAAACAATTGCCGGTGCGAGCGTAACGGAGCTTTCTACCAAAAATCGTGTTATGTTATAGTATACTGATCAGTTTACTAGGTGGTGATCGATTTTGAAGACACAAGTAGTCAGAGTCTCCTCCGAAACTCATTCCAAACTCAAGGCTATGGCCTCCGCCAGTGGCAAAACAATGGGGGAGATGCTTGCTAAAGCTGTGGAGTCATACAGACGTGAGATACTCCTCGAAGATACAAATGAAGCCTTCGCAAAACTGAAAGAACAAGGCGATCTGTGGAAAGGCGAGTTAGTGGAGAGGGAAGAATGGGAAGGCACACTTTCCGACGGGCAGAGCGATCATGAATAGAGAGCTACCTTCAAGAGGCGAAATATGGTTGGCAAACCTTAATCCGACTAGAGGCAGAGAACAATCTGGATTTCGGCCATGTTTGGTCATTTCGGTCGACCAGTTCAATCATGGGCCTGCTGAACTCGTGATTGTCGTGCCCTTAACGTCAAAGAACAAATCGATCCCACTTCACGTTGAGATTTCTGGAAAGCAAACAGGTCTCGACGTAACAAGCTACATCAAGACCGAGGACTTAAGATCTATCTCAAGAAATAGACTGGAGAAGAAGATCGGCCAGGTCTCTGAAGAAGTTATCTTGGAGGTACTGGATCGCATAAAGATTCTCCTCAACATCTAATGAACCGAATTAGGGCGTTAGATTCAGCAGAAGCCTAGTATAGCCATATCTATTGACGATTTGTTAGCGACTGGGTGGCTTTCGCTGCCATTTTTTTTGGCAAACTCTGGCGCATCTGGATAGCGTTTTGTCTCTAAGAGAATCCCTCCAAGAACTGCCATCTCAAATTGCCGCTGTACTCTTGAGAACGAAGACCCACTGAACGCTGGGAAGAACAGTTCCAAGTACCATGTTGCAAGTTGCAAGGCTTTCAAGAGCCGAGAAAGAGTATTCGAGAGTTCATTTCGCTCAAGAGAAGACGAGAAAAGCCAGTCTGCTACCGCAGGCCAGTCAGAAGGCGAAAATCATCGCCGCCAGTGAAGGCTTCGCCATCGCCAGTACCACTTCGTGGTGCCAGTCTCAGCTTTCAGCTGAGGCCAGTCACTGCAAGTAGTGGCGAGAAAAACTACAAGAATACCTGACTGATTTGGCGAGGCCAGTTCCGACTTCGTCAGGCAAAGGAACCTTTGTGTTCACGTGAAGATCGAGATTCTGACCAGCTTTGTCAGCTAACGGGATGTGATGTTTTCCGAATAACGTAAGGCCGGCATTCCGAGTAACTCCTTATGTCAATCCCCTACTTTGTCATCCCGTAGAGCCTGCCCTGATGTGCACCTGTTCAGGGTACCTGCACGGGATCTCGCCCTGAAGATCCGCTATACGCCAGAAGTTCTGCTGTACGCTTAAAAGCGGTGAACCCGCTGAACGCTCTAAAACATGGTTCACCGTTGACCGTTCAAGATCATGAACCCGTTCACCGCCAAGACCATTCGATCGAGAAAGAGCAATGTCGAGGCGTTCGCTGCGCTCACGAGAAGGCGAGAAATACGGAAGCCAGTCAGGCCTCGGTGGAGGATTTCCTTTTCGGGCGAACAGCCGTTCGCCCCTACAAAAGAATTGCATAACCTTATGACATTGTCATCCCGTAGAGCCTGCCCCAAAATGCTCCTGTTTGGGGTCTCCTGTTCAGGGTTCCTGTATGGTGGTCCTGTTCAGGGTCATCCCGGGTGCGATCCGGGATATGTGCTTCGATCTTGTCAAAGGTCTGTTGACTGACAGCGTTGTTTTCGACGACATTCAACCGCAGGCGTTTCATCGCAGTCGGATCTTTCAGCGTTCAGTGGTTCTTCAGGCCGGCGCAGCCGGAACTGGCCTCGTCGAAGGCGAGACTGGCCTGCGTCAGCAGACTGGCGAACCTAATCATCCCACAAAATCCTTCCAAAATGGTAATATATAGTAAGCAAATCAAACAAAGAAGGGCTTTTTGTTGAGAAAGAGAATCGTATTACTGCTGACTTATACATTCATCACCACTATAACAATCTCAATGTACCGCGTTGTCTATAATCTGTATCTGAGAGAAATCGGTTTCTCAAATCAACTCATAGGCAACGTGACTTCTGCCCAGTTATGGGGATCGGCGATCATAGGGCTGCTCACAGCCGTTCTCGCAGATTCTATCGGAAAGAAGAAGATTCTCTTTCTCTCTGCGATTGTCGTTCCCGTATCTGGAATCGCGCTTGCTTTCGTAGTTGATCCGACGTTTATAATCGTTCTATCGTTTATCAAAGGCGGGTTTACAGTTACTGCCTTCACCGTAGTCATGGCGACAATGACAAGCATAACAAAGACGGGAAACAGAGCGAAGGTCTTCGGTCTGAACTTCGGAATCAACATGGCAAGCGGAGTCATCGGTAATTTCATTGGTGGGGCATTTGGAGATCTTTTCAGCCTTAAAACGACTTTGATAATCTCGATGGTCGCCCATTTACCTGCAATAATACCTGTCATAAAGCTTGAGATGACGGAATCGAGATCCAGACTCAAGGAACTATTCAACTTTTCGGGACTTCAGAACGACCAGAGGAAGGTGCTTACATACTACTTCATATCCACAGCAACTGTGGGCTTCGGAGCCGGTCTCTTCATACATTTCGGAAATTTGATATTCAAAGACCTATTCAACATGTCGGCAACTGCTATCGGAATTGCCTTATCAATTGCACAGCTTGGAACGGCAGCCGGTTCCACACTCTCGCACAAGCTGGGTAAACGCTTCGGCGCCTTGAAGTTCAACCTGACAATGCAGCTTCTTGTTATTCCACTCATGCTTTCTCTTGTAATAGTAAGAGAGCCGATTCTATTCACGATTCTTTACGCATTCAGATTCGTCTTCATGAACATAACAAACCCGATAATGACTTCGATAATCTTCTCATACGTTCCAGATTCTAAACTATCAACAGTTTCTGGAATCAACGGCTTTCTGAACAATACTGTTCGGGCAGTAGCCGCTATGATCTTCGGGTTAATAGTTGGTACTACTATAAGCGGCTATACCGAATTATTCTTGCTTAGCACTGCCTTCTACGCGGCAAATGCCTTCATCATCTTCCTTTTCTACAGGGATTTCAAGAACGAACCGAGAGTTCTGGAGCTTTATGATTCGAAGAGAACGAGCTGATGTGGGCCAGTCACCTTCGGTGGCCAGTCAGACTTCGGAGAGGTCAGTTCTCATTGAAACAAGACTCAATGACGCCTTCGGTGGGACGCATTGCACTGAAGAACATCAGTGGACGCAAGGCTGGCGAAGATCACGCCAGGTCGCAATGCTGCCTTCGGCAAGAGGCGATTTTGAAGCCAGTCAGGCTTCGTCGGGCAATGAGCAGCTGAAAGTGTATACAGCCGGTGTCCGCTTAAGAATAAGGGCCCGCTGATTACTGTAAAGAGCCGTCCTTGGTCCTTCGCCTTGGACCAGAACACGTCCTTGGATAACATCATGCGAGAAAGAGCATTGTCGAGAGCTTCGCTGCGAGAGTGTGAGAATTGATAGATGGTCGTCAACGGTCCGCCGTCCTCCAAAATCAACATCGCGCGAGAGAGCAAGAGCATAAAGTAATGGCAATTTCAGCGGGAGGCTTATGAATTTTGGATTCCGGATCAGGTCCGAAATGCCCCTGAACAGGAGATTTTCAGGGGAGGCTCAGGGATGACTGTAGACTAAATCATTTTTTCACCATATCCGCGACGCTATTAATTCCGCCATGCTGAACATGAGGGTTATTCTTGATGTGCGTAGGGTCAAGAAATGGCGCGGTGTAAGTACAGACCTTGTGAGGCCAGGCTGTTTACTCCCCTTTCGGGAGAGTGTCCCCCTCAAGCGGGTCATCTCATCCGTTTCCATCTCCTGCCACCTCAAACCGTACGTGCGGATTTCCCGCATACGGCTTTCCTGTGTGCTTCACCTCAAGGCTTATGTGACCTATCGTGCCGGGAGTGCTTTCTGTCGGAGATACCTTATTCTGTAATCATTGTAGATTCCAGTGAT
>NZ_AYTW01000051.1 GCF_002752635.1 Mesotoga sp. Brook.08.105.5.1 | reverse complement strand
TAGGGCTTCCTGAAAAAGCACACAAAGCGCATGAATAGTGAAGTACAGGCGAATAATGTGGTATAATGGTGCAAGGGGAAACAAGGTATAGACTCAAAATGCTTGCACCGAGGTGATGACGAAGATGTTTCTGAGGAGACATAAAGAGAACCAGATGGAAATGGTTGGATTCGGAGGATCACTGACAAGAGTACTGTCGAAAGAGAATCAATGGGTTCGACTGAGTGAGATCATACCGTGGAAAGAGATTGAAGACAGATATGCTAAGTTGTTTGCAGACTCTGGAATGGGAGCACCTGCAAAGAGTGCAAGGATCGCATTTGGTGCACTGGTAATACAGGCGATGAAGAACTACACCGATGAAGAGACAGCAGCACAGGTTGCGGAGAACCCGTATTTGCAGTATTTTCTGGGAATGAAAGAATACCAGGTGGTTCCATTGTTTGACGCATCCATGATGGTGCATTTCAGAAGGCGCTTTAACTTTGAGAATGCAAAAGACATCAACGACATGATCATACAATACATCCAAAGAGCTGAAAGACCAACAAAAGAAGAACTGCCTTCATCCAGAGATAACGATGGCGACATTACAAAACAGAACGACCAGGGAAACACGCAGCAACACAACGATAAACCCAGTCCCAACAAAGGGACGTTGTTACTGGATGCTACCTGTGCTCCCAGTGACATACAATATCCCACCGATCTGAGGCTGTTGAATGAGGGGAGAGAAAAACTTGAAAGAATCATCGACACCCTCTACAAGGCAGATCAACGAGAAGACAAGCCAAAGAAGCCACGAACATACAGAAACAAAGCCCGCATGCAATACCTGGTTGTGGCAAAAAAGCCGAAGTTTCGAGCTTTACAGATGCGAAAAGCCATAGGGAAACAACTGAGATATGTCAAAAGAGACCTGAAAATCATCGAAGAGATGTTGAGACAACAATCACAAGACACATTGAACCAGAAACAACGAAAAGAACTGGAAACGATCCGAACACTTTACAATCAGCAAAGCACGATGTACCAGACAAAGATTCGCAGAATCGATCATCGAATAGTCAGCATCAGCCAACCACATATACGCCCTATCAAGCGAGGGAAGAAGAAAAGCCCCACGGAGTTCGGAGCCAAGATAGCAATCAGTGTAGTCAACGGACTTGCTCAAATTGAAAAGCTGAGCTGGGAGAACTTCAATGAAGGAGCAACCATGAAAGAAAGCGTAGAACGATACCGCCAGACTTATGGTTACTATCCTGAAGTGGTGCTGGTGGACAAACTGTATCGTAACCGTGAGAACATACGTTATTGCCAGGAAAGAGGGATAAGGATTACTGGTCCGAGACTGGGAAGGAAGAACCCACAGATACAGAAAGAAGAGAGAAAGATCATGATACAAGATGCAAGAGTGAGGAACGCAGTTGAAGGCAAGATTGGAGAAGGAAAGCGGAAATATGGACTGGGGCTTATCCGGGGAAAGCTGAAAGAAACAAGCGAAACCATGATCGCTTTTACGATGATTGCAATGAACCTTGCCCGCTGGTTGAGGGGCTTATTTTTTTTCATTTTTCCGATGGCTATTCTGGGGAGAAATCGGAGGAATTCGGAGCAATTTCGAGGGTGTTCTACGTCAAAATCCACATATTGTGAGTCAACTACTACTCTCTTGAACATGACGACCTCTTTAACTGGAAGAAGGTAGTAGTTTTTCAGGAAGCCCTA
>NZ_AYTW01000050.1 GCF_002752635.1 Mesotoga sp. Brook.08.105.5.1 | reverse complement strand
CCATAAGCCTTGAGGTGAAGCACACAGGAAAGCCGTATGCGGGAAATCCGCACGTACGGTTTGAGGTGGCAGGAGATGGAAACGGATGAGATGACCCGCTTGAGGGGGACACTCTCCCGAAAGGGGAGTAAACAGCCTGGCCTCACAAGGTCTGTACTTACACCGCGCCATCTCTTGACCCTACCGTTCTTAAGATCGGTGGAGAGTAAAGCGTGGAGAGTTGTTAACAACCGCCAGTCGCCTCCGGCGCTAGTATCGCTTCGCGATGCCAGTACGACTCCGTCGCGCAAGCAGACTGGCGAGGGCAAAGCCTTACTGGCCGTTCTTCATACCCTTCTATGAACTATCTCAAGCAATGCTGCAGGACTCAGGACAGTTACGAAATCAGCGGGAAAGTGTTTAGCATTTCCCGTAACGATCGGACTGTTAGTGGCTCTGGAGACTTCAACAAAAGGTAAATCCGATTGATCTGGAAGCTCCAAAAAGACTGGTTCGGGAGTCACAAAAAAACCGACCCTAACAAAGAAATCCAGAAGCGCCCTTATATCGTCGCTCCTGAATCCAAATCTCGGTCTTTGAAGAACCCTCTCGTATTGATCGATAATTCTTGCATCGAAACAGGGATAAACACGACTCGAGAGAACACAATTGAGAACACCTGCGAGACTTCCGTGAGGATTTATTAGAGCCGCGACAAGGACGTTTGTGTCTACTACTATCTTCATCTATCCGCTTTTCTGCTTTCAGAGATCTCTTTCTCTATCTCCTCTGAAGAAAGACTATCAAGACCGTTCTTCAAAGACTGGAGCCGCATTCTTTCGACTGCGAGTTCAGCTTTTGCTCGGGAAATAGCCTTTATGAGAAATTCGAGATCCTCGTCTGCCCTTATCATTATTGCTTTAGGCTTCCCGTTAACCGTAACGATAACCTCCAATCCCTCATCAAGCGTTTCCCAGACCGCTGAGGGATTGCTTCTCAGGTCTCGAGTCGCTATGTACTTCATAAAACCACCTCCTGTACAAACATATTTTACATTGAGACCCACATAATTACCTACACAATCGCAAGCACCAGTCGCGGCGGCGGGGTGGATCAGAGGTAAGAGGGATGAGGATAGAGGTAAGAAGATCAAGATCTTTGCGCTCTTCCAACCTCTAGCCTGTCGCCTCTAACCTCTGCTCTTCTCGTCGCGCCAGTTCCGCTCCGCGGCCTAAGAACCAAGAACCTGGACGCGCAGCGTCGGAACGAAAAACTTGGGCGCAGCGCGCCGGAACCGCTCTTCTGCTCTCTCGAAGGACGGCTCTTGAAAAAATGGAGTCTGTCCCGTTTTTTCTAAAGAGGAAGGAAATGGAGCTCCC